>NZ_LZKH01000260.1:0-46372 GCF_001672745.1 Mycobacterium sp. E1386 | reverse complement strand
ATGGTGTCGCGCATGATCATCGGCGGGTCTGCGGGGTTGAGGATGATGATCGCCTTGCCACGCTTGGCGCCGCCGATCGTTTCCACACCCTTGCTGGTGGTCTTGGTGAATTCGTCGATGTTGGCGCGGGTGCCCGGCCCCGCGGAGACCGACGCCACCGACGCCACGATCTCGGCGTACGGCACGCCGCCCTGATCGACCAACGCGCGACTGACCGCGTACACGATCGGGATGGTCGCCTGCCCACCGCAGGTGATCATGTTGACGTTCGGAGCATCCAGGTGCTGCCGCAGGTTTGCCGGCGGGATGACCGCCGGACCCACCGCGGCCGGCGTCAAATCGATCGCCCGGATTCCCGCGGCCTCATACCTCGGCGCGGCGTCGCGGTGCACGTAGGCGCTGGTCGCCTCGAACACCAGGTCGGGTTTCTCGGACTGGGCCAGCAGCCAGTCCACCCCTTCGTGCGTGGTCTCCAACCCCAGCTTGCGGGCCCGTGCCAGGCCTTCACTGTCCGGGTCGATGCCCACCATCCAGCGCGGCTCCAACCAATCCGACCGCAACAATTTGTAGAGCAGGTCAGTGCTGATGTTTCCCGACCCGACAATGGCCACACTCGCCTTAGCCGGCATGACGCTCCTTTGCGAAGCTCTCGATATTTAAGTCCGACGATTTAATTCGAGACTATTCGAACGACAATTGAACAGAACCCAGGCCCGTGAAGTCGGCCACGAACTGGTCTCCGGCGTGCGCGTCGATCGCTCGCGTGCACGATCCGGGAAGCACCAGGTCGCCTTTGCGCAGCCGTACGCCGAAGCCCTCCACCTTGCGGGCCAGCCAAGCCACCGCGGTGACCGGGTTGCCCAGCACCGCGTCGGTGCGGCCCTTGGCCACGACCTCGCCGTTGCAGCTGAGGACCGCATCGATTCCTTTGACGTCGATGTCGCGCGGCGAGACGCGCCCCTTGCCGAGCACGAAGCCGGCGGACGAGGCGTTGTCGGCGATGGTGTCGCACAACTCGATCTTCCAGTCGGTGATCCTGGTGTCGATCAACTCGATCGAAGGGACCAGCGCCTCGGTGGCCGCCAGCACGTCTTCCTCGGTGCAGCTGGCGCCCGGCAGGTCGGCGTTCAGGATGAAACCGACCTCGACCTCGACCCTCGGCCACAGGTAGCGGTTCGCCTTGACCGGCGTGTCTTCGAACAGTTGCATCTCGTCCAGCAAATGCCCGTAGTCCGGCTCGTCGACCCCCATCATCTGCTGGATCGCCTTCGACGACAGGCCCACCTTGTGGCCCAGGACGCGGGCTCCCTCGGCGACCCGCTGACGAATGTTGATCAGCTGGATTTCGTAGGCGTCGACGACGTCGATGTCGGGGTGGGCGGCAGTCAGCGGCGCGATCGGCTCGCGGCTCCGCTCAGCCTGCGCCAAGTCGGCAGCGAGCTCGTCTCGCGTCGCAACACTGAGCATCTGCGGAAGTCTCCTCGTTCGTGTGACCGGCCCAGTAGCGCCCGGCCCGGGCAATTCTATAACGTGTTCTACATGACAGCACAGGAGCTCGACGTCGTCGTGGTCGGGAGCGGCGGAGCCGGCATGGTCGCTGCCCTTACCGCCGCTCACCGGGGCCTTTCCACAGTAGTCATCGAGAAAGCTGCGCACTTTGGGGGCTCGACCGCGCGGTCGGGCGGGGGCGTCTGGATTCCCAACAACGAGATCCTCAAGCGTGACGGCGTCCGGGACAACCCCGAGGCGGCCCGGACCTACCTGCACGGGATCGTCGGCAACGTCGTCGAGCCGGAACGCATCGACACCTACCTCGACCGCGGACCCGAGATGCTGTCGTTCGTGCTGAAGCACACGCCGCTGAAGATGTGCTGGGTTCCGCGCTACTCGGACTACTACCCGGAGGCGCCGGGCGGGCGCGCGGAAGGCCGCTCGATCGAACCGAAGCCGTTCGACGCCCGCAAGCTCGGACCCGACGAGGCCGGTCTGGAGCCGGCATACGGCAAGGTGCCGCTCAACGTGGTTGTTATGCAACAGGACTACGTGCGGCTGAACCAGCTCAAGCGACACCCTCGGGGCGTGCTGCGCAGCCTGAAGGTCGGCGCCCGCACGATGTGGGCGAAGGCGACCGGTAAGAACCTCGTCGGCATGGGCCGGGCGTTGATCGGCCCACTGCGGATCGGGCTCCAGCGGGCGGGTGTTCCGGTGTTGCTCAACACCGCGCTGACCGACCTGTACGTCGAGGACGGCGTGGTGCGTGGGGTGTATGTCCGCGACAGCGGGGCATCCGAGTCGTCGGAGCCGCGCCTCATCCGGGCCCGGCGCGGGGTGATCCTCGCCTCCGGCGGCTTCGAGCACAACGAACAGATGCGCGTGAAGTACCAGCGCGCGCCGATCACCACCGAATGGACCGTGGGCGCCAAGGCGAACACCGGCGACGGCATCGTGGCCGCCGAAAAGCTGGGTGCCGCACTGGAACTGATGGAAGACGCCTGGTGGGGCCCCACGGTTCCGCTGGTGGGCGCACCGTGGTTCGCGCTGTCGGAACGCAATTCGCCTGGTTCGATCATCGTGAACATGTCGGGCAAGCGGTTCATGAACGAGTCGATGCCCTACGTCGAGGCCTGCCACCACATGTACGGCGGGGAATTCGGCCAGGGGTCGGGCCCGGGCGAGAACATTCCGGCGTGGCTGGTGTTCGACCAGCAATACCGGGACCGCTACATTTTCGCGGGATTGCAGCCGGGGCAACGCATTCCCCGCAAGTGGCTGGAGTCCGGGGTCATCATCCAGGCCGACACGCTCGAGGAGCTCGCCCAAAAAGCCGGCCTTCCGGCGGCCGAATTTCTGGCCACCGTGCAGCGATTCAACGGCTTCGCCCGGTCCGGCGTCGACGAGGATTACCACCGCGGTGAGAGCGCGTACGACCGTTACTACGGCGACCCGACCAACAAGCCCAACCCCAACCTCGGCGAGCTCACGCACGCGCCGTACTACGCCGCCAAGATGGTGCCCGGGGACCTGGGCACGAAGGGCGGCGTCCGCACCGACGTCCACGGCCGTGCGCTGCGCGACGACGGATCGATCATCAAAGGCCTTTACGCCGCAGGCAATGTCAGTGCCCCGGTGATGGGTCACACCTACCCGGGCCCGGGCGGCACGATTGGCCCGGCCATGACGTTCGGTTACTTAGCCGCACTGCACATCGCGGGGGAAAGCTGATATGCCCATCGATGTAGACGTCGCGCTAGCCGCCGAGCTGGATCCGATCGACTTCGCTTGGACGAGCAGCGATGTGCAGCTCTACCACTTGGCGTTGGGGGCCGGCAAGGATCCGATGGATCCGCGCGAACTGCGTTATCTCGTTGACGACACACCGCAGGTCCTGCCGACGTTCGGCAACGTGGCGGCCTCGTTTCACATGACCAAGCCACCGACCGTGCAATTCCCCGGCATCGACATCGAGCTGGGCAAGGTGTTGCACGCCAGCGAGCGGGTTGAGGTGCCCGGGCCGCTGCCGCCCTCCGGATCCGCTCGCGCCGTCACCAGGTTCACCGACATCTGGGACAAGGGCAAGGCCGCGGTGATCTGGAGCGAGACGACGGTCAGCGCGCCCGACGGCACGCTGCTGTGGACCCAGCGGCGGTCCATCTTCGCCCGTGGCGAAGGCGGATTCGGCGGCGAGCGCGGGCCGTCCACGTCGGACGCGGCGCCGGACCGAGCGCCCGATGTCGAGGTCGCGGTGCCGATCCTGCCGCAGCAGGCGCTGCTGTACCGGCTCTGCGGGGACCGCAACCCGCTGCACTCCGACCCGGAATTCGCTGCGGCCGCAGGCTTTTCGCAGCCCATCCTGCACGGCCTGTGCACGTACGGCATGACGTGTAAGGCCATCGTGGACACGCTGCTGGACGGCGACGCCGGTGCGGTGGCCGCCTACGGTGCACGCTTCGCCGGTGTGGCGTTCCCCGGGGAGACGTTGCGCGTCAACGTCTGGAAGGAAGATGGGCGTTTCGTGGCCAGCGTTGTCGCGCCTTCGCGCGACAACGCGGTGGTCTTGAGCGGCGTAGAGCTGGTGCCGGCGTAGGTTTCTTCCCCGTGCGCCGCCGACCCGCCGACCCGCCGACCCGCCGTCCCGCCGTGTCCACCGAGTGTGAAGTTAGCTTCACATTGGGCCTCGAGTGTGAAATTAGTTTTACGCTCGACCGGCACGAGCCGCGCGCACCCTGTGGATGATGTCGCGGGGCCGGTCACCGGTGACCACCCTTATTACGATCCAGCCGCGTCGCTGCAGCATTTCGGCCCGACGAATATCCCAGCCATACTGACGGCGATCAGTCCGATGATGATCACCGTCATACTCGACCGCGACTTTGACGTCCTCCCAGCCCATGTCCAGATAGGCGATCGCACTGCCGAATTCATTGAGCACTGGAATCTGCGTCTGCGGCCTCGGCAGGCCCGCCTGGATCAGCACGATGCGCAGCCAAGACTCCTTAGGAGACTGCGCCCCACTGTCGAAGAGTGCGACTGCCTCCCTTGCCTGGACGATGCCTCGGCGGCCTGAGTACCTTTCCACGAGCAGCTCGACATCCGCCGTCTTGATTTGGGTTGCACGAGCCAATGCATCAATGCCGGCAACCGCCGCAATAGTCGGATACCAGCAGCCTAGGTCCAGGGCGGTCCTGGCTGCCGACGTCACCGAGATGCCCCCTATGACAACAGTTTCATCTTCCTCAACGCGGTCTCCATGAACTCTGATCCCAGCGTGACGGTGGCGGTTGTCGTGAAAAAGGTCAACCACGGCCGCGTCATCGACCCATTTGCTCCCGTGCAGCGCCGCGGCGGAGAACCCGGCGACCACGCCCTGACGCCCAGTCCACAACCATCCGGCCCTGGCGCGCAGAGTGGCCGTCACTTCTGCATCCCGACTGACGTACACGTCGCGGAAAAGTCGGGTGTAACCAGCGCTCAGCTGGCCTCTAGTCAAAGCGCCTCGGGCAACGGCTTCACTGCCAAGGAACGGCTCCCCCATGACGGGAGCGTTGCATGAGTCAAGCGCAGCGTCACTTCACTCATGAGTGTGAAGTTAGTTTCACACTCGACGACCAGCGTGAAACTAACTTCACACTCGGCGGGAAGGGGTGAGGCCTAGAAAGCGCTAGCCCAGGATCAAGCCCGACGTGGGGACGCCCGTGCCCGCGGTGACGAGGACGTGCTCGACGTCGGGTACCGGGTTCACCGAGGTACCGCGCAATTGCCGCACACCCTCGGCGATGCCGTTCATGCCGTGGATGTAGGCCTCACCGAGCTGACCGCCATGCGTGTTGATGGGAAGCCGGCCGCCAACTTCGATCGCGCCGTCGGCGATGAAGTCCTTGGCCTCGCCCTTGCCGCAGAATCCCAACTCCTCCAACTGAATCAGCGTGAAGGGGGTGAAGTGGTCGTACAAGATTGCGGTCTGGATGTCCGACGGCCGCAGGCCGGATTGCTGCCACAGCTGCTTCCCCACCACGCCCATCTCGGGCAGGCCCAGTTCCGGTCGGTAGTAGCTGACCATCGTGTACTGGTCGGGACTGGAGCCCTGCGATGCCGCCTCGATGACGGCCGGTCGCTGCTTGAGGTCGCGCGCCCGCTCGGGTGAGGTCACCACGATCGCGACCGCGCCGTCGGTTTCCTGGCAGCAGTCCAGCAGCCGCAGCGGCTCGGCGATCCACCGTGAATTCTGGTGGTCCTCAATGGTGATCGGCTTCTCGTAGAAGTACGCCTTCGGGTTCTTGGCGGCGTGCTTGCGGTCGGCCACCGAGATGGCGCCGAAGTCGCGGCTGGTCGCGCCGGACAGGTGCATGTAGCGCTGGGCGATCATGGCGACTTGGGCGGCCGGTGTGGAGAGGCCGTGCGGGTAGGAGAAGGAATTGTCCGCCGCGGTCGAATCCGCCTGTGCGCGAGCATCTCCCGCCAACCGGGTCTGCACCTGGCCGAACCGCATGCCCGACCGCTCGTTGAACGCCCGGTACGCCACCACGACGTCGGCCACCCCGGTGGCGACGGCCATCGCCGCCTGCTGGACGGTCGCGCACGCGGCACCGCCGCCATAACCGATCTGCGAGAAGAACTTCAGATCACCGATGCCGACCGCGCGGGCCACCGCGGTCTCGTTGTTGGTGTCCATCGTGAAGGTGGTCAGCCCGTCGACGTCCGACGGCGAAAGGCCCGCGTCGTCCAACGCGTCCAGCACCGCCTCGGCCGCCAACCGCAATTCGCTTCGGCCGGAGTCCTTCGAGAAGTCGGTGGCGCCGATGCCGACGATCGCGGCCTTGCCCGACAACATCAAGAATCTCCCATCGTCAACGTCACGGTCGCGATGACGTGGTCACCAAGGCTGTTGCGGCCGAACACCTTCACGGTGATCAGGCCGTCGTCCACGGCGGTCACCTCACCGGAGAAGGTCACGGTGTCGTAGGCGTACCACGGCACCCCGAGCCGCAGCCCGATCGATTTGATCAGCGCCGACGGGCCGGCCCAATCGGTGACGTAGCGCTGCACCAGCCCGGTGTCGGTCAGGATGTTGACGAAGATGTCCTTCGACCCCTTGGCCTGTGCCAGATCGCGGTCGTGGTGCACGTCCTGAAAGTCCCGCGTGGCCAGGGCCGTAGAGATGATGAAGGTGGGATCACCGTGCAGCTTCAGCTCCGGCAATACGGTGCCCACTTCGATGGTCGGGGCGCTCATGCGTCTGGCTCCCATGCGTACAGGGTCCACTCGGGGCCGGCGTCACCGGCCGGGAAGTCGATATAGGTTGCGCGCACCGGCATTCCGATCGCCACCGAGCCCGGGTCCGCGCCCCGCAGCTCGCCCAGCATCCGCACGCCCTCTTCGAGCTCGACCAACGCGATGACGAAAGGCAGCGTGCGCCCGGGCACCTTCGGTGCGTGGTGCACCACAAAACTGAAGACCGTGCCCTTGCCGCTGGCCACCACGTAGTCGATCGGGGCGGCCTTGTCCTGCCAGACGGCGGGCACCGGCGGGTGCTGCAGGCTGCCGTCGGGCCGCCGCTGGATCCGCAGCTCGTGCTCCTTGACGCCCTCCCAGAAGAACGCCGTGTCGCGCGACGACGAGGGACGCATCATGGCATCGGGGTCGAGATCCGTCGGCACCGACGACGCCTGCTCAGCGGTCTCACGCGGCCTGAATTTGAGGATGCGCCAATTCATCTCGGCGACGTCCTCGTCCCCGACCCGCCAGATGATGTGCTGGTTGATGAAATAGCCCTCGCCCAAACCGGTCTGCTTGGGTCCGACTACGTCACCCATCTCCGAGGTGATGCTGACGTGCTCGCCCGGCTGCAGATAACGGTGATAGGTCTGCTCACAGTTCGTGGCGACGACGCCGATGTAACCGGCGTCGTCGAACAACTGCATGATCGGACCCATCGGGTCGTCCTTAGGCCGTTCCCCGCTCAGGCCGAACATGGTCCACACCTGAATCATGGCCGGCGGGGCCACGATTCCCGGGTGTCCGACGGCTCGCGCGGCAGCCTCGTCGACATAGATCGGGTTGACGTCGCCGATGGCCTCCACCCAGTTGTTGATCATCGGCTGGTTCACCGGATCGCGGCCGGCGCGCGGCTTCGGACCCCCGGCCGCCTTGATCTCCGCGATCGCTTCCTGGATGTCGGTCACCTGGGCACCCTCGGCACTTTGAGGCCGGCGGCCGCGATCATTTCCCGCATGACTTCGTTCACGCCTCCACCGAAGGTGATCACCAGGTTCCGCTTGGTCTGCGAGTCCAGCCAGTTGAGCAGCTCGGCGGTCTCCGGCTCGGCCGGGTTGCCGTACTTGCCGACGATCTCTTCGGCGAGCCGGCCGATGTACTGAATACGCTCCGTGCCAAAGACTTTCGTCGATGCGGCGTCGGCCACGTTGATGTCCTCGCCGGCCGCGGCGACCTGCCAGTTCAGCAGCTCGTTGATCCGCCACATCGCGTGGATCTCACCGAGCGCCCGCTTGACGTCGGCGTGGTCGATCGGTGTGACGCCGTCGGCACCCGGCTTCGACGCCCAGGCATGCACCCGGTCGTAAATGCCGGCGGTGCGGCCCGCGGGGCCCAGCATGACCCGTTCGTTGTTGAGCTGGGTGGTGATCAGTTTCCACCCGCCGTTCTCCTCGCCGACCAGCATGTCGGCGGGCACCCGGACGTCGTTGTAGTACGTGGCGTTGGTGTGGTGGGCGCCGTCGGACAGGATGACCGGCGTCCAGGAGTAACCGGGATCCTTGGTGTCGACGATCAGGATCGAAATACCCTTGTGCTTCACGGCTTCCGGGTCCGTCCGGCAGGCCAGCCAGATGTAGTCCGCGTCATGCCCGCCGGTGGTCCACATCTTTTGGCCGTTGACGATGTACTCGTCCCCTTGCCGCACGGCGGCGGTCCGCAGGGAGGCCAGGTCCGTCCCCGCCTCGGGCTCGCTGTAGCCGATCGCGAAGTGCACTTCGCCGGCGAGAATCGCCGGCAGGAACTTCTTCTTCTGCGCCTCGGTGCCGAACTGCTGCAGGGTCGGGCCGACCGTCTGCAGCGTCACCGCGGGCAGCGGCACGTCGGCGCGATGCGCCTCGTTGACGAAGATCGACTGCTCGATGGGGCCGAAGCCCAAGCCGCCGAACTCCTTTGGCCAACCGACCCCGAGCTTGCCGTCCCGCCCCATCCGCCGGATCACCGCGCGGTAGGCCTCGTTGTGACGGTCCTGCTCCATCGCCTTCATCTCGTCGGACGAGATCAGGTTCGAAAAGTATTCCCGCAGTTCCGCCTGCAGCTGACGCTGCTCCGGAGTCAGGTCTATGAACATTGCGCTCCCACCAGATCGAGACGATGAGAAGGCCCGCCCAGCAGCCGGGTCAGGTCTTTGATTGTGGAGTAGTACCGGTGCATCGGGTAGGTGATGTCCATGCCCATGCCGCCGTGCAGGTGGTGGCAAGTTTGCATCACCGGCGGCGCCTGCGAGGCGACCCAGTATCCGAGGACATCGAGGTCGTCGTCAGCGTCCCGTCCTTCGGACAGTCGCCAGACGACCGACTTGGCCGCCAAATCGATGGTGCGCGAGGCGATGTACACCTCGGCGAGCTGGGCGGCCACCGTCTGGAACGTCGACAGCGGCTTGCCGAACTGCTTGCGATTGGCCACGTAGTCGGCGGTGAGGCGCAATGCCCCGGCCACCAATCCGTCGGCGTAGGCACCGATCGCCGCCAGGGCCAACTGGTTGACCCGGGGCGCCGTCGCGTCCGCCAGCACGTCGGAGTCGGCGACCGCGACGTCGGCGAACGTCACCGTGTACTCATCGGCGCCGCTGGATGTCGGAGTCTGGATGAGCTGCACACCGTCGGCCTTCGGCGACACGACGACGACCGCGCTGTCGGCGGTAACGATCATCCAATCCGCTTGCCCGGCATAGCCGACACCGACCTTGGTACCCGACAGCCGGCCGTTGGCGAAGGTGGTCGACGGCCGGTCGGGCAGCGCGGCGCCCGGCTCGTTGACCGCGGCCGTCAGCACGCCGCCCTTCGGGACGCCGGCCAGGAACCGATCCTGCTGTTCGTCGGAGGCCAGGTCGAGCAGCGGCACCACGCCGAGGCCGAGCGTGACCAGCGCCGGCGTAATGGCGCCGTGGCGACCCACTTCTGTCAGCACCGTGGCGACCTCGGGCAGGCCCACGCCGTCGCCGCCCAGGCGCTCGGGGACCGGCAGTGCGGGCACGCCCCCACTGACCAGTGCGTACCAGCTCAGGTCGCGGTCCAGAACGGACGTCACCACATCGGCGACGGCCTGTTGCGTCGCAGTGAGATTGAAGTCCATCAGGACGTCACCGAGTTGCGCCGGTGTAGTCGACCTGCCAGTGCTTGATCCCGTTGAGCCAACCGGACCGCAGTCGCTCCGGCTCACCGATCGGCTTGAGGTCCGGCATGTGGTCGGCGACCGCGTTGAAGATCAGGTTGATGGTCATGCGGGCGAGGTTCGCGCCGATGCAGTAGTGGGCGCCGGTGCCGCCGAAGCCGACGTGGGGATTCGGATCGCGCAGGATGTTGAAGGTGTGCGGGTCGTCGAAGACCTCTTCGTCGAAGTTGGCCGACCGGTAGGACATCACCACCCGCTGACCCTTCTTGATCTGCACGCCGGCCAACTCGGTGTCCTCGTTGGCGGTGCGCTGGAAGGCCGATACCGGGGTGGCCCACCGGATGATCTCGTCGGCGGTGGTCGATGGGCGCTCCTTCTTGAAGAGCTCCCATTGATCGGGGTTGTTCGCCATGGCGATCATTCCGTGGGTGATCGAGTTGCGAGTGGTCTCGTTGCCGGCCACCGCGAGCATGACCACGAAGAAACCGAACTCGTCGTCGGAAAGCTTCTCACCCTCGATGTCGGCCTCGATGAGCGTGGTGACGATGTCGTCGGTGGGGTTTTTGCCCCGCTCCTCGGCCATGGCCATCGCGTACGTGATCAGCTCCATCGACGACTGCGCGGGATCGACGTGGGCGTACTCGGGGTCGGTGCCACCGGTCATCTCGTTGGACCAGCGGAAGAGCTTGTCGCGATCCTCCTGGGGAACGCCGAGCAGGCCCGCGATGGCTTGCAGCGGCAGCTCGCACGAGACCTGTTCGACGAAGTCGCCGCTACCCTCGCTCGCCGCGGTCTTGGCGATGTTCTGGGCGCGCTGGGCCAGTTCGGCTTCCAGCCGTCCGATGGCCCGCGGCGTGAAACCGCGGGAGATGATCTTGCGCAGCCGGGTGTGGTGGGGGGCGTCCATGTTGAGCATGACGCTGCGCTGCAACTCGACCTGCTCGCGCTTCATCTCCGGCGGCCAGGTCGGGATGGCGCCGTTCAGCCAGCTCGAGAAGATGTCGCTGCGCTTCGAGACCTCCTTGACGTCGGCGTGCTTGGTAACGAGCCAGTACCCGTGGTCCTCGAACCCACCCGAGCCGTTGGGGATGTCGACCCAGTGGATCGGCTCCGCCTTGCGCAGCCAGGCGAGTTCCTCAACGGGCAACCCTGCGAGGTTGACGTCCGGGTCGAGAAAGTCGAAGTCGGCGGGAATGTTGGGGGGTGCCATGATGTGTGCGCTCCTCAATTGCAACGTGTTCTAGTGCCAGTAAAACACGGCTCCTGCGCAGATAAAAGGCAGGTCACCATCGTCGCTTGTCAGACTAATGAAACGTGTTCTAGCCTGACGGAATGGGTAACCCGGTAATCGTCGAAGCCACCCGCAGCCCCATCGGCAAACGCAACGGATGGCTGTCAGGCCTGCACGCCACCGAGCTGCTTGGTGCGGTGCAGAAGGCACTGGTGGAGAAGGCCGGCATCGACGCCGGCGACGTCGAACAGGTGATCGGCGGCTGCGTGACGCAGTTCGGCGAGCAGTCCAACAACATCAGCCGGGTCAGCTGGCTGGTCGCCGGGCTGCCGGAGCACGTTGGCGCCATGACCGTGGACTGCCAGTGCGGCAGCGGACAGCAGGCCAACGGCCTGGTCGCCGGTCTGATCGCGGCAGGCGCCATCGACATCGGCATCGCCTGCGGCATCGAGGCGATGAGCCGCGTCGGGCTGGGCGCAAACGCCGGTCCCGACCGCAGCATCCTGCGGCCCGCGTCGTGGGACATCGACCTGCCCGACCAGTTCACCGCGGCCGAGCGGATCGCCAAGCGGCGTGGCATCACCCGCGAAGACATCGACGAATTCGGTTACCAGTCGCAGGCCAAGGCCAAGCGGGCGTGGGAGGAGGGCCGCTTCGACCGCGAGATCTCCCCGATCGAGGCGCCGGCGCTCGACGAGAACAAGCAACCGACGTCGGAGCGGGTCACCATCTCCCGCGACCAGGGCCTGCGCGACACCACCCTCTCAGGCCTGAGCTCGCTGAAGCCGGTCATCGAGGGTGGGATCCACACGGCGGGAACGTCGTCGCAGATTTCCGACGGGGCCGCGGCCGTGCTGTGGATGGACGAGGACAAGGCCAAGGCGCTCGGATTGCGGCCGCGCGCCCGCATCGTCAGCCAGGCGCTGGTCGGCGCCGAGCCCTACTACCACCTGGACGGCCCGGTGCAGTCGACGGCCAAGGTGCTGGAGAAGGCCGGCATGAAGATGGGCGACATCGACATCACCGAGATCAACGAGGCGTTCGCGTCGGTCGTGCTGTCCTGGGCCCGGGTGCACAATCCGGACATGGACAAGGTGAACGTCAACGGCGGCGCCATCGCGCTGGGCCACCCGGTGGGCAGCACCGGCAGCCGGCTGATCACCACCGCGCTGCACGAACTGGAGCGCACCGACCAGAGCACCGCGCTGATCACCATGTGCGCGGGCGGTGCGCTGTCGACCGGCACCATCATCGAACGCATCTAGCCTCTCGGTGCTCGTCTCCGAAGAGAGCCGCGTCGCCGCGGCGCAGTCTTACATCGACGCGCTCGTCAGCCATGACGGTGACTCCGTTCCGTTCGCTGCCGGCTGCACCCGGATCGAGCAAGGCATCAAGAACGGGTTCTCCGGAAACCACTTGCGCCGCAGCCTCAATCGCGGAGCTCAGTACCGATTGCTTGCGGACACGACCCCGCCGGAATACCGGATCGACGGCGACCGGGTGCACGCGGCATACATCGTGCTGACCAAGGCGGCGTTCGCGGGTCGGCGGCTCGCCGCACGAGTCGACGAGACCTTCGTCATTCCGGCCGAAAGCTCAAGCGGCAAGGCCGAAATCCACCACATCAAGGTTCGCTTCCAACCTTTTGTCCAGCGCTAAGGGAAAATCATGCCTAAACCGAAGCCACGCTCTTTGAATGCGCCCTGGGTCGGCTTCATCATCAAATGGATGGCCAAGGGCAACACGTGGATCTACCGACTTAGCAACGGAAGATTCGGCGGCACCTTCCAGAATGCACCGGTCGCACTGCTCACCACGACGGGACGAAAAACGGGTGAACCGCGGGTGAGCCCGCTGCTGTATCTACGCGAAGGGAACCGGGTGGTATTGGTCGCTTCGAAGGGCGGCAGCGACAAGCACCCGCTGTGGTACCTCAACCTCAAGGCCAATCCCAAAGTCTCCGTGCAGATCAAGGACGAGGTACTGCAACTGCAGGCCCGCGACGCCACCGAGGCCGAGCGCGCGGAGTACTGGCCGAAGCTGGACGCCATGTACCCGTCGTTCGACGACTACCGGTCGTGGACCGATCGGGTCATCCCCATCGTCATCTGCGACCCGTAACGGCAGACACGTGCCACAGGGATTCGGCGACTCGCGCCGTCTCGCCTTAGCGCTGAAATACTTTGCCCGCGAGCACATTTCGATATACCGCGTTACCAATGCCCGGTGGCGCCCGGTTGCTGTGGTTCCCGGCGGCGCTGCTGACCACGATCGGACGCAAATCGGGTAAACCCCGGCCATGGTTTGACGGCGGCCACAGCGAGTCGCCTCGTTCTGAGGTCACCGATCCTTCGGAAACGCATTGATCTGGCAGGCACCAGTTCGCCGCGGGTTGGCCGAAAGTGTAGGGAAATCCCTTATTGGTCCGGCCACCCTGGCCGCCATAGGCTGCAAAAAGTTTGAGGCGTGCGACCTTGCGTCGCACACACTTCGGGAGGCACTGCCGTGGCTAAGCGAGTGACAAAACGTTTCGCAGTCCTGACCGCCGCGGCATGTCTGTTCGGAATCGTCGGTGCCACACCATTGATGGCGCCGACCGCCAGCGCCGACACGCTGCCGAATGGCTACAGCGTGACCTGTACGCCCAACGGTCCGCACGAGCCGACCTGCATCGTCTCCGGGTGCCCGCGCGTGCACGGAGACGAGGCCGGCGACGTGATCCACCTCAACGGCAAGGGTTATTTCATGCAACCCGAGCTCAGCAAGGGGTGCAACAACACCGCGTCCTTTATCATCCCTGCAAGTACGACGCCGCAGACCTTCTCGATCCAAGGTTGTCGCAAGCACTTCCCAGGTACGGATGATTGCGGCGCCTGGTCGGACTACACGTATGTGCCACCTGCGGCGGCGGCACCTCCCGCACCAGCGCCCGCGCCGGCGCCAGCACCGGCGCAGTTGCCCGTGCGATGCACCGGCGGACCGGACGCGGGAAAGACTCTTCCTCCCGGCTCGAATTGCCCCGGAGATCCGGCTCCGGTGAAATGCCCTACCGGCTCGGTGACCGACACCGTCCCAGCCGGCCAGCAATGCGGCGCGCCGACGAACGCCGTCGCGGTGAACATCTCGCGGAATGGATTCAATGCCCGCGTGGCTATCACCAACAACTCCAGCCTGCCCGCCAAATGCAGCTACACGGCTACGAAATCCAGCGGATTCGGGCCGCAGGAGGTCGATAGAAGCATCGACGTCGCTGCGAACAGCACCGGTACGATTACCGACATGTTGTGGCCCCCCTTGGGAACCAGCTATGACACAACGGTCAAGTGCACGGTCAACTACAACAACAAGCAGACCTCTATCGGTCAGTCCAGCCAGAAAGTCAGCGGCTGACGATCGATCGCGGTAGCCGAGTACGACATCTACGAGGTGTTCCGCACCGGCAACGCTGCGACCATCGATGCCGTGCTTCAGACCGGTCTCAGCCAGGTCGACTCGGCTTTGGCACAGTTCCCCAACGCAGTGTTCGACAACCTGGTCACCGCGCTGGGGAGTTCACCCTAAGCCCCGTAGACCGGAACCGGCGGGCGCGCCTTGGCGAGCAGATCGGCGACCACCGGTCCCAGTTCCGCAGGATCCCACTTCGCGCCCTTGTCGATCTGCGGTCCGTGCGCCCAGCCCTCGGCGACCCGGATCTTGCCGCCCTCGACCTCGAACACCTTCCCCGTGACGTCGCGGGACTCGGCGCTGCCCAGCCAGACGACCAGCGGTGAGATGTTCTCCGGGGCCATGGCGTCGAAATCCTGGTCCTGCGTTGCCATCATCTCGGCAAAGACGGTCTCGGTCATGCGGGTGCGCGCCGACGGCGCGATGGCGTTGACGGTGACGCCGTAGCGGCCCATCTCCGCGGCGCCGACCAGCGTCAGCGCCGCGATGCCGGCTTTGGCCGCGCTGTAGTTGCCCTGGCCGACGCTGCCCTGCAGGCCGGCACCCGAACTGGTGTTGATGATTCGCGCGTCGACGGTCTTGCCCTCTTTGGACAGCCCGCGCCAGTACGACGCGGCGTGCCGCATCGTGGCGAAGTGGCCCTTCAGGTGCACGGCGATGACGGCGTCGAACTCCTCTTCGCTGGTGTTGGCCATCATCCTGTCGCGCACGATGCCGGCGTTGTTCACCAGAACGTCCAGGCCACCGAAGGTGTCGACGGCGGTCTGGATCAGGCCCGCGGCCTCGTTCCAGTCCGCGATGTTGGATCCGTTGGCGACGGCTTCCCCACCGGCCGCGGTGATTTCGTCGACCACGCCCTGCGCGGCGCTGCCGCCCCCGGCGGGCGAACCGTCGAGACCCACCCCGATGTCGTTGACCACAACGCGGGCGCCTTCGGCGGCGAAGGCGAGCGCATGCGCGCGACCGATGCCGCCGCCCGCTCCGGTGACGATGACGACGCGGCCGTCAACCACTCCCATTGTTCGTGTCTCCTCTACTTGATCGCACTGGCGTTCGTCGTGGCCAGATAGTGCGGCGGCTCACCGCCGCCGTGCACCTCCAGCGACGCGCCACTGATGTAGGACGCCGTGTCCGACGCCAGAAACGCTGTGGCCCAACCGATGTCCGCAGGCTTGGCCAGCCGGCCCAGTGGCACGTTCTTTGAGATCGCGGCGATGGACTCGGCGTCGCCGTAGAAAAGTTCGGATTGCTCGGTCTCGACCATGCCGACCACGCAGGCGTTCACCCGGACCTTCGGCCCCCACTCCACCGCGAGGGTCTGCGTGAGGCTTTCCAGGCCGGCCTTGGCTGCCCCGTAGGCGCCGGTGCCGGGCGATGGCCGCCGACCGGACAGGCTGCAGATGTTGATGATCGAACCACCGCGGTCCTGATTTTGCATTTGAGCGTTCGCGTGTTGTGAAACCGACAGCGCGCCAATCAGGTTGAGCTCGATGATCTTGCGGTTGAACTTCGCGCTGGACTCCGCGGTCAGCACGTACGGCGAACCGCCGGCGTTGTTGACCACGACGTCGAGCCGGCCGTGTTCGTCGACGATGGAGTCGATCAGTGCCTTGACGGCGTCGTCGTCGCGGATGTCGCACGAGTGGAACTCATAGGGCAGGCCCTCGACGGGCCGCCGTGCGCAGGTGATGACGGTCGCGCCCTGCGCGGCGAAGACCGAACTGATGCCGGCGCCCACTCCGCGGACCCCGCCGGTGACCAGGACCACCCGCCCGGCCAGCCCCAAGTTGATGGCGTCGGGTACTTCGGCGCGAGTCACTGTGCTAGCGTACCAAGCAAGTGCTTGCTTAGGTAGTTACCCCACAAGGAAGTGGCACCGTGCCCATCACATCCAAAACCACCGAGCCGGGCATCGTCGCGGTCACCGTCGACTTTCCCCCGGTCAACGCCATCCCGTCGCGCGGCTGGTTCGAACTGGCCGACGTCATCACGGCGGCCGGTCAGAACCCCGAGACCCACGTCGTCATCCTGCGGGCCGAGGGCCGTGGCTTCAACGCCGGGGTCGACATCAAGGAGATGCAGCGCACCGAGGGATTCACCGCCCTGATCGACGCCAACCGCGGTTGCTTCGCCGCCTTCCGCGCCGTCTACGAGTGCGCGGTGCCCGTCGTCGCCGCCGTGAACGGCTTCTGCGTCGGCGGCGGCATCGGCCTGGTCGGCAACTCCGACGTCATCGTGGCCTCCGACGACGCCACGTTCGGGCTGCCCGAGGTGGAGCGCGGTGCACTCGGCGCGGCCACCCACCTCTCCCGGCTGGTGCCGCAGCACATGATGCGGCGGCTGTTCTTCACCGCCGCCACCGTGGACGCCGCCACCCTGCACCACTTCGGTTCGGTGCACGAGGTGGTGCCGCGCGACCAGCTCGACGAGGCCGCTTTGAAGGTGGCGCGAGACATCGCCGCCAAGGACACCCGGGTCATCCGCGCGGCCAAGGAGGCGCTCAACCTCATCGACGTGCAGCGGGTCAACTCGAGTTACCGCATGGAGCAAGGCTTTACGTTCGAGCTCAATCTGGCCGGCGTCGCCGATGAGCACCGCGATGCGTTCGCCGGTACGGCGAAGGGCAAGAAGGAATGAGCGACAAGCGAACCACCCTCGACGCGGCGGTCGGGCAGTTGCGCAGCGGCATGACCATCGGCATCGGCGGCTGGGGCTCCCGGCGCAAGCCCATGGCGTTCGTGCGCGCCATGCTGCGCACCGATGTCAAGGACCTGACCGTGGTCACTTACGGCGGACCCGACCTCGGCCTGCTGTGCTCGGCCGGCAAGGTCAAGCGCGCCTACTACGGCTTCGTCTCGCTGGACTCCCCGCCCTTCTACGACCCGTGGTTCGCCAAGGCACGCACCAGCGGCGCCATCGAGGCCCGGGAAATGGACGAGGGCATGCTGCGGTGCGGTCTGCAAGCCGCCGCGCAGCGCCTGCCGTTCCTGCCGATTAGGGCCGGGTTGGGCAGCTCGGTCCCCGACTTCTGGGAGGGCGAGCTGCAGACCGTGACCAGCCCCTACCCGGCACCCGAGGGCGGCAACGAGACGCTGATCGCCATGCCGGCGCTACGCCTGGACGCGGCCTTTGTGCACCTCAATCTCGGTGACTGCCAAGGCAATGCGGCCTACACCGGGATCGACCCCTACTTCGACGACCTGTTCCTGATGTCCGCCGGCAAGCGCTTCCTGTCGGTGGAGCGCGTCGTCTCCACGGAGGAGCTGGTCAAGGCCGTTCCCCCGCAGGCCCTGCTGGTGAACCGGATGATGGTCGACGCCGTGGTGGAGGCGCCCGGCGGCGCCCACTTCACCACCGCCGCGCCGGATTACGGCCGCGACGAGAAGTTCCAGCGACACTACGCCGAGGCGGCATCGACCGACGAGGGCTGGCAGAAGTTCGTCCAGACGTATTTGTCCGGCAGCGAGGACGACTACCAGGCTGCGGTTCGCGCATTCGCAGAGGAGGCCGGAAAGTGAGCAGCACCCGCGCCGAGGTCTGCGCAGTCGCCTGTGCCGAACTGTTCAGGGACGCAGGCGAAATCATGGTCAGCCCGATGACGAACATGGCCTCCGTCGGTGCGCGGCTGGCGCGGTTGACCTTTTCGCCCGACATCTTGCTGACCGACGGCGAGGCGCAGCTGCTGGCCGACACCCCGGCCCTGGGCAAGACCGGACCCGTCGAGGGCTGGATGCCGTTCGGCCGGGTGTTTGAGACCCTCGCCTGGGGGCGCCGGCACGTGGTGATGGGTGCGAATCAGGTTGACCGGTTTGGCAATCAGAACATCTCGGCATTCGGGCCACTGCAACACCCGACCAGGCAGATGTTCGGCCTGCGTGGCGCGCCCGGCAACGCGATCAACCACGCGACCAGCTATTGGGTGGGCAACCACTCGAAGCGGGTGTTCTGCGAGACCGTCGACGTGGTCTGCGGCATCGGCTGGGACAAGGTCGACCCGGACAATCCGGCGTTCCGCTTCGCCAACACGTATCGGGTCGTGTCCAACCTGGGCGTGTTCGACTTCGGCGGCCCGGACCACACGATGCGCGCGCTGACGCTGCATCCCGGGGTGTCACCCGACGACGTTCGCGAGGCCACGTCGTTCGACGTGCATGGCGTCGACGAGGCCGGGGAGACCAGACTGCCGACGGACGACGAGCTCCACCTGATCCGCGAGGTGATCGACCCGAAGTCCCTGCGCGACAGAGAGATACGTTGATGAAGTTGCGCACGCCGCTGACCGAGCTGGTCGGTGTCGAGCACCCGGTGGTCCAAACCGGGATGGGCTGGGTGGCCGGCGCCCGGCTGGTGGCCGCGACGGCCAACGCGGGCGGCCTGGGCATCCTGGCTTCGGCCACCATGACGCTGGACGAGTTGGCGACAGCCATCGGAAAGGTCAAGGCCGCCACCGACAAACCGTTCGGGGTGAACATCCGCGCCGACGCCGCGGACGCCGGTGACCGCGTCGATCTCATGATCCGCGAGGGCGTGAAGGTGGCGTCGTTCGCGCTGGCGCCCAAGCAGGAGTTGATCGCGCGGCTGAAAGAGGCCGGCGCCGTGGTGATTCCGTCGATCGGCGCCGCCAAGCACGCGCGCAAGGTCGCGGCGTGGGGCGCCGACGCGATGATCGTGCAGGGCGGCGAGGGCGGCGGACACACCGGACCCGTCGCCACCACGCTGCTGCTGCCGTCGGTGCTGGACGCCGTGCAGGGCACCGGCATCCCGGTGATCGCGGCGGGCGGATTCTTCGACGGGCGCGGCCTGGCGGCCGCGCTGAGTTACGGCGCCGCCGGGGTGGCGATGGGCACCCGCTTCCTGCTGACCTCCGATTCGACCGTGCCCGAAGCGGTCAAACGGCGCTACCTCGAGGCGGCGCTGGATGGCACGGTGGTGACCACGCGGGTGGACGGCATGCCGCACCGAGTGCTGCGCACCGGGCTGGTCGAGAGGCTGGAAAGCGGTTCGCCAGTGCGGGGTCTCACCGCGGCCGTGCGCAACGCGGCGAAGTTCAAGCACATGTCGCAGATGACCTGGCGGTCGATGATCCGAGACGGCATGGCCATGCGCCACGGCAAGGAGCTGACCTGGTCTCAGGTGGTGATGGCGGCCAATACCCCGATGCTGTTGAAGGCCGGTCTGGTCGAGGGCAACACCGAGGCCGGGGTGCTCGCCTCCGGCCAGGTCGCCGGCATCCTCGAGGACCTGCCATCGTGCGCCGAGCTGATCGACTCGATCGTGCGTGACGCGATCAAGCACCTACAGGCGGCATCCGCGCTGATCGAATCCGGCGACTAAAGACCCTGGCTTAGGCGCGGGCCCGCGATCATCGTGGAGTCATGAGTGCGCTATTACCCGAAGCGTGGCCCAAGCCGTTGCTGGGCGCGATCCGTGTTTCCAACAGATACCTGCTCAACCCGCTGATGTTGCGCCTGGCCGGGCGCAAACACTGGTATGCGTCGGTGATCCACCACACCGGCCGGCGGTCGGGCAAGCAGTTCGCCACGCCGGTCGTCGCCGACCGGACGGCCAGCGGGTTCGTCATCCCGCTGCCTTACGGCACCGGAGTGGACTGGTTGCAGAACGTCCTCGCCGCGGGGCGGGCGAGCATTTCCTGCCAGGGCGAGAGCTACGACGTCGCGCAGCCCGAGGTGATCGACGCCGAGGCGGCCTTGCCCATGCTGTCGGCCGACCGCAAACGCACGTTCGCCCGACTCGGCATCGCGCATTACCTCAAAGTATCTGACGCTTCGTCGCCGAACTGAGCTCGGCGCCGTTCGTCGAGACATAAACCACGCACACCGTTTACGGCGTGTCGTGTGCGTGGTTTACGTGTCGCGGCAACCGACGAAGGGCGCCGGGCCCTACAGCCGCTCGATGATGGTGACGTTCGCGGTGCCCCCGCCCTCACACATCGTCTGCAGGCCGTAGCGGCCGCCGACGCGCTCGAGCTCGTTGAGCATGGTGGCGAACAGCTTGGCGCCGGTCGCACCCAGCGGGTGCCCAAGGGCGATCGCGCCGCCATTCGGGTTGACCTTCTCCGGGTCGGCCTTGATCTCCTTGAGCCAGGCCATCACCACCGGCGCGAACGCCTCGTTGATTTCGACGGTGTCGATGTCGTCGATCGACAGCCCGGCCTTCTCCAGCGCGTGCCGTGTGGCCGGGATGGGCCCGGTCAGCATGAACACCGGATCGGCGGCGCGGGCGCTGATGTGGTGAATGCGCGCACGGGGGGTCAGCTTGTGGTCCTTCACGGCCTGCTCGGAAGCCAGCAGCACCGCGCTGGCGCCGTCAGAGATCTGGCTGGCCATCGCCGCCGTCAGCCGGCCGCCCTCGACGAGCGTCTTCAGCCCGGCCATCTTCTCCAGCGACGACTCACGCGGACCCTCGTCGACCCGGAACGGCCCGGATTCCGTTTCGACGGTGATGATTTCGTTGTCGAAGTGGCCGCCGCGGATCGCGGCGAACGCGCGCTCATGGCTGGTCAGTGCGTAGCGCTCCATCTCTTCGCGCGAGAGGTTCCACTTCTCGGCGATCAGCTCCGAGCCGCGGAACTGAGAGATCTCTTGGTCGCCGTAGCGGTGCAGCCACTGCTTGGACTCGTTGGTCGGCGAGGTGAACCCGAACTGCTCGCCCACGGTCATGGCCGACGAGATCGGGATCTGGCTCATGTTCTGCACACCGCCGGCCACGATGAGGTCGGCCGTGCCGGCCATGATGGCCTGTGCGCCAAAGGAAATCGCCTGCTGGCTGGAGCCGCACTGCCGGTCGACGGTGACACCGGGAACCTCTTCGGGGTAGCCCGCGGCCAGCCACGAGAGCCGCGCGATGTTGCCCGCCTGCCCGCCGATGGCGTCGACGCAGCCGGCGATCACGTCCTCGACGGCGGCGGGGTCGACGTCGACCCGGTCGAGCAGCCCACGCCAACCAAGGGCGCCGAGGTCCACGGGATGCACCCCGGCCAGCGATCCGTTGCGCTTTCCAACCGCGGTACGTACAGCGTCGATGACGTACGCCTCAGCCATAATGTCAGACTCCTTCTTTGGTAATCCCACCAAGAACGATGGCGAGGTATTGCTGACCCACCTGTTGTGCGGTGAGGGGCCCGCCAGGTTGGTACCAGCGCACCGACACCCACGTGGTGTCACGAATGAAACGGTAGACGAGGTCGACGTTGAGGTCGGGCTGGAAGTAGCCCTCGTCGATGCCTTGGTTGATCACCTCGACCCACATCTTGCGCTGCTGGCGGTTCATGTCCTCGATGTAGGAGAACCGGGGCTGCGACAACAACCGTTGGGCTTCGTCCTGATAGATGACGACTTGCGCGTGCCGATGCTCGATCGCTTCGAACGACGCCATGAACAGCCCCTTGAGCCGCTCCAGCGGGTTGGCCTCGCTGTCCACGATCTCTCGGTAGCGGGCGAACAGCCAGTCCAGGAAACTGCGCAGCAGCTCGTCGACCATTTCCTCCTTGGAGGAGAAGTGGTGATACAGGCTGCCGGAGAGGATGCCCGCGCTGTCGGCGATGTCGCGCACGGTGGTGGCGCGCAATCCGCGCTCGGCGAACATGGTCGCGGCGAGCTCTAACAACTCGTCGCGGCGGCTGTTTGCCTGACCGGCCACTCGGTCCACCCGATCAGAGTATCAACCAAGCGCTTGCTTGGCTAGCAGGGACGCTCACGGATGCTGGCTGGACACCGAGATGACCTCGCCGGTCAGGTAGCTGGAGTAGTCGCTGGCCAAAAAGGCGATGGTGGCCGCCACCTCCCACGGCTCGGCCGCCCGCCCGAACGCTTCACCGGCCGACAGCCGGTCGAGCAGGTCCGTCGAGGTCGTCTTGTCCAGGAACTTGTGCCGGGCGATGCTCGGAGACACCGCGTTGATCCGTACCCCGTATTCGACGGCTTCGATTGCGCTGCAACGGGTTAACGCCATCACGCCCGCTTTGGCGGCCGCGTAGTGCGACTGCGAGTGCTGCGCCCGCCAGCCCAGAACGCTTGCGTTGTTGACGATCACGCCGCCATGGTCCGCATCGCGGAAGTACGCGAGCGCCGCCCGGGTGGCCCGGAACACCGACGACAGGGTCACGTTCAGGACGCGGTCCCACTCGTCGTCGGTCATGTCGACCACCGGCGTCTGACCGCCCAGCCCGGCGTTGTTGACCAAAACGTCGAGCCGGCCCATCCGGGCGGTGGTCGACGCGATCAGCGCGTCCACCTGCGCGCTGGACGTGACGTCGCACAGCACACTCTCGACGCGGCCCAGGCCCAGTCCGGACAGCTCGGCGGCGGTCTCGCCCAGCCGTCGTTCGTGGTGGTCGGACACCACCACGTCGGCGCCCTCGACCAGGGCCCGGCGCGCCGTCGCCGAGCCGATCCCGGTGCCGGCGGCCGCGGTCACGACGACCACCTTGCCCTGCAGAAGCCCGTGCCCGGCAACCTCTTTCGGAGCTTCGGACAGGCTCATCCCTTTACCTCCCGGGGCAGGCCGAGCACCCGCTCGGCGATGATGTTGCGCTGGATCTCGTTAGAGCCGCCGTAGATGGTGTCGGCGCGGGTGAACAGGAAAAGCCGCTGCCACTCGTCGAATTCGCCGTCCGATAAGGTCAGCCCCGGCTTGCCGATCACGTCCATCGCCAGCTCGCCCAGATCGCGATGCCAATTGGCCCACAACAACTTCGACACGTTGTCCTGGCCGGGCTGCTCCACGTCCATGGTGGCCAGTGCGTACGAACGCATGGCCCGCAGCCCGGTCCACGCCCGCGTCAGCCGCTCCCGGATGAACGGGTCGTCGGCGGCGTCGTTGCGCCGCGCGACGCCGGCCAGGTTGGAAAGCTCACGGGCGTAGCGGATCTGCTGCCCGAGCGTCGAGACACCGCGCTCGAAGGTCAGCGTGCCCATGGCGACCCGCCAGCCGTCGCCGGGCTGGCCGACCACCAGGCCTGCGTCGGTGCGGGCGTCGTCGAAGAAGACCTCGTTGAATTCCGAGTCGCCGGTCAGCTGGATGATCGGGCGGACCTGGACCCCGGGCTGATCCAGCGGAACCAGCAGGTAGGACAGCCCGGCGTGCCGCTTGGAGCCCTTCTCGGTGCGAGCGACCACGAAGCACCACTGCGCCCAGTGCGCCAGCGAGGTCCAAACCTTCTGGCCGTTGATCATCCACTGGTCGCCGTCCAATTCGGCGGTGGTGGAGACGTTGGCCAGATCGCTGCCGGCGCCGGGCTCGGAATAGCCCTGGCACCACAGCTCGGTGACGTCGAGGATCTTCGGCAGGAAGCGCTGCTGCTGCTCGGGCGTCCCGAAGGCGATCAGCGTCGGGCCGAGCAGCTCCTCGCCGAAGTGGTTCACCTTGTCCGGGGCGTCGGCTTTGGCGTACTCCTCGTAGAACGCCACCCGGTGCGCCGTCGAGAGCCCCCGGCCGCCGTGTTCCACCGGCCAGCCCAGGCAGGTCAGGCCGGCCTTGGCCAGATGCTGATTCCATGCCCTGCGCTCTTCGAACGCCTCATGCTCGCGCCCCGGTCCGCCGAGGCCCTTGAGAGCTGCGAATTCGCCGACCAGATTGTCGGCGAGCCAACCGCGGACCTCCGCCCGGAACTCCTCGACGTCCTGCATGCCCTGTAGGCTAACCTACCAAGCACTTGCTTTGTTAGAGGAGCATCCATGGGGAGCGATCCGCGCACCGTACCGGCGGCGCTCGATCGTTTGGCGCAGCAACTCCCCGATCACGACGCGTTGATCACCGACGAGCGGTCGTTCACGGCGGCCGCCCTGCGCGACGAGGTGCATCGGGCGGCGGCCGCGCTGATCAGCCTCGGCGTGCAAGCGGGAGACCGCGTGGCGATCTGGTCGCCGAACACCTGGCACTGGGTGGTGGCCTGCCTGGCGATCCACCACGCCGGCGCGGCGATGGTGCCCCTCAACACCCGCTATACCGCCGAGGAGGCCGCCGACATCCTGGCTCGCACCGGTGCGCCCGTGCTGTTCGGGATGGGTCGATTCCTCGGCCACGATCGCATCGCCGACCTGGACCGCTTGGGCCCTGACGCCCTGCCCGCCCTGCGGCACATCGTGCGAATTCCGATCGAGGCTGATGACGGAACGTGGGACGACTTCATCTCCCGCGGCTCCGACACGACGGCGGTCCAAACCCGCGCCGCCGCGGTCACCCCCGACGACGTCAGCGACATCCTGTTCACCTCCGGCACCACCGGCCGCAGCAAAGGGGTGCTCTGCGCGCACCGGCAATCGCTGTCGGCGTCGGCGTCGTGGGCCGCCAACGGCAAGATCACCAGCGACGACCGCTACCTGTGCATCAACCCCTTCTTTCACAACTTCGGGTACAAAGCCGGCATCCTGGCCTGCCTTCAGACCGGTGCGACGCTCATCCCGCACCTGACCTTCGACCCGCTGCGCGCGCTGCAAGCGATCGAGCAACACCGCATCACCGTGCTGCCGGGACCGCCCACCATCTACCAGACGCTGCTGGACCATCCGCGGCGCAAGGACTATGACCTGAGCTCGCTGCGGTTCGCGGTGACCGGAGCGGCCACCGTTCCCGTCGTGTTGGTCGAGCGAATGCAGTCCGAGCTCGACATCGACATCGTGCTGACCGCCTACGGGCTGACCGAGGCGAACGGCATGGGCACCATGTGCCGCGCGGACGACGACGCGGTCACCGTCGCCACGACCTGTGGGCGCCCGTTCGCGGACTTCGAATTGCGCATCGCGGCAACAACTCCCGGCGAAGCGGGTGAGGTTCTGCTGCGCGGGCCGAACGTCATGCTGGGTTACCTCGACGACCCGGCCGCCACGGCGGCCGCGATCGACGCCGACGGGTGGCTGCACACCGGTGACATCGGCGCCGTCGACGCGGCCGGCAACCTGCGCATCACCGACCGGCTCAAGGACATGTACATCTGCGGCGGATTCAACGTCTATCCCGCCGAGGTCGAGCAGGTGCTGGCCCGGATGGAAGGGGTCGCCGACGCAGCGGTGATCGGGGTCCCCGACGAGCGCCTCGGCGAAGTCGGCCGGGCATTCGTGGTGCCCCGGCCCGGCGCCGACCTCGACGAACAGTCCGTGATCGCCTACACCCGTGAACATTTGGCGAACTTCAAGGCGCCGCGGTCGGTGCGGTTCGTCGACGCGTTGCCGCGCAATCCGGGCGGCAAGGTGGTCAAACCACAACTGCGAGAGTGGACGTGAAGTGGATCTGGAATTAGACGAAGAGACCCTGTCCTTCCAGGCGGAGGTGCGGGAATTCTTGTCGGCCAACGCCGATTCGATTCCGACGAAGTCCTACGACAACGCCGAGGGCTTCGCCCAGCACCGCCAGTGGGACCGCGTGCTGTTCGACGCCGGGCTGTCGGTGATCACCTGGCCGAAGAAATACGGGGGTCGCGACGCGCCACTGCTGCACTGGGTGGTGTTCGAGGAGGAGTACTTTCGCGCCGGCGCCCCTGGACGGGCCAGCGCCAACGGCACCTCGATGCTGGCGCCGACGCTGTTCGCCCACGGCACCGAAGAGCAGCTGGACCGCATCCTGCCGAAAATGGCCAGTGGCGAACAGATTTGGGCACAGGCGTGGTCGGAGCCGGAATCCGGCAGCGACCTTGCCTCCCTGCGATCCACCGCGACCAAGACCGACGGCGGGTGGCTGCTGAACGGGCAGAAGATATGGAGTTCCCGCGCGCCGTTCGCGGAAATGGGCTTCGGGCTGTTCCGGTCGGACCCGGCGGCCGAGCGGCACAACGGCCTGACGTACTTCATGTTCGACCTGAAGGCCAAGGGCGTCACCGTGCGACCCATCGTGCAACTGGGCGGCGACACCGGCTTCGGCGAGATCTTCCTCGACGACGTGTTCGTCCCCGACCACGACGTCATCGGCACCCCGAACGAGGGCTGGCGCGCCGCGATGAGCACGTCGAGCAACGAGCGCGGCATGTCCCTGCGCAGCCCGGCCCGGTTCCTCGCGGCGGCCGAACGATTGGTGCAACTGTGGAAGGACCGCGGCTCCCCCGCGGCGTTCGCCGACCGGGTGGCCGACGCGTGGATCAAGGCCCAGGCCTACCGGCTGCAGACCTTCGGCACGGTGACCAGGCTGGCCGAGGGCGGTGAGCTGGGCGCCGAATCGTCGGTGACCAAGGTGTTCTGGTCGGACCTGGACGTGGAGCTGCACCAGACCGCGCTCGACGTACTCGCGGCTGACGGCGAGCTCGCCGGCAAGTGGACCGATGGCCTGCTGTTCGCGCTGGGCGGCCCGATCTACGCCGGCACCAACGAGATTCAGCGCAACATCATCTCGGAGCGGCTGCTGGGCCTGCCGCGCGAGAAGTCCGGGAGCAAGAAGTGAAATTTGCGCTAGACGAACAGCAGCGTGACTTCGCGGCCAGCATCGACGCCGCCCTGGGCGCGGCCGACCTGCCCGGCGTGATCCGCGCGTGGTCGGCGGGCGATACCGCGCCCGGCCGCAAGGTGTGGGGCCAGTTGGCCGACCTCGGCGTCACCGCGCTGGCGGTCCCCGAGAAGTTCGACGGCATCGAGGCGCATCCGGTCGACCTGGTGGTCGCGCTCGAACGCCTGGGCCGGTGGTGCGTGCCCGGGCCGGTAGCCGAATCCATCGCCGTGGCACCGGTTTTGCTCGCTGACGACGACCGCTGCGCCGCCCTGGCCTCCGGTGAGCTCATCGCCACCGTCGCGATGCCGCCGCAGACGCCGCGCGCGGTGGACGCGGACACGGCCGGGCTGGTGCTGGTGGCAACCGACGAGGGCGTCGCCGAAGCGACCCCGGGTGGAGAGCACGAGTCGGTCGATCCGAGCCGGCGCCTCTATGACGTCACCGCGTCTGGCGAGCCCCGGCCAGCGGACGTCAGGCGCGCCTACGAGTTCGGGGCGCTGGCCTCCGCCGCGCAGCTGGTCGGCGCGGCCGAGGCTCTGCTGCGCGACACCGTCGACTACGCCAAGCAGCGGTCGCAATTCGGCCGGGTGATCGGTTCCTATCAGGCGATCAAGCACAAGCTCGCCGACGTGCACATCGCGATCGAGCTGGCCCGGCCGCTGCTGTACGGCGCGGCCCTGACGCTGGAGGCCCGCGACGTCAGCGCGGCCAAGGCGGCGGCGTCGGAGGCGGGCCTGCTTGCCGCGCGGTCGGCGTTGCAGACCCACGGCGCGATCGGGTTCACCCAGGAACACGACCTGTCCCTGTGGTTGCTGCGGGTGCAGGCATTGCGTTCGGCCTGGGGTACGCCCGAGGAGCATCGGCGGCGAGTGCAGGAGGCGCTGTGACTGAAGAACGGGAGATGCTGCGCGAAACCGTCGCGGCCCTGGTGGGCAAGCACGCGAACCCGGCGGCGGTGCGCGCGGCGATGGAGTCGGACCGCGGCTACGACGAGTCGCTGTGGCAGCTGCTGTGTGAGCAGGTGGGCGCCGCCGCGCTGGTCATCCCCGAGGAGTTGGGTGGCGCCGGTGGCGAACTAGCCGATGCCGCAACGGTTTTGCAAGAACTGGGCCGGGCCCTGGTCCCTTCGCCACTGCTGGGCACGACGCTGGCGGAGCTGGCGCTGCTGGCCGCGCCCGAGCCCGACGCCGAGACGCTGGGCGGCCTCGCCGAGGGTACCTCGATCGGCGCGCTGGTGCTCGACGCCGACTATGTGGTCAACGGCGATATCGCCGACGTCGTAATCGCCGTCGACGACGGCCAATTGAGCCGGTGGACCCGATTCGGCGCGCAGCCCGTCACCAGCATGGACCCGACCCGGCGGCTCGCGCGCCTCAAGGCTGAGGCGACCGAACCGATCGGCACCGACCCCGGCCTCGCCGACACGGCGGCTATCCTGCTGGCAGCCGAGCAGATCGGCGCCGCCGAACGGTGCCTGGAGCTCACGGTCGAATATGCCAAGGACAGAGTGCAATTCGGCCGGCCGATCGGGAGTTTCCAGGCCCTCAAGCACCGGATGGCCGACCTGTACGTCACGATCGCCGCCGCGAAGGCCGTCGTTTCCGACGCGTGCGACGAGCCCACCCCGACCAACGCGGCCACCGCGCGCCTCGCCGCGACCGACGCCCTGTGCACCGCGGCCGCAGAAGGCATCCAGCTGCACGGCGGGATCGCGATCACCTGGGAACACGACATGCACCTGTATTTCAAACGCGCCCACGGCAGCGCGCATCTGCTCGCCACACCACGGGAACTGCTGGCACGCCTGGAAGCCGAGGTGCTCGAGACGTCGTGAACGACCACGTCGCGCTGCGCGCCGCCATCCCGCCGTTCTATGTCATGGACGTGTGGCTGGCCGCGGCCGAGCGCCAGCGCAGCCACGGCGACCTGGTGAACCTGTCGGCCGGCCAGCCCAGCGTGGGGGCGCCGGAGCCGGTGCGCGCGGCCGCGGCCTCCGCCCTGCACCTCAACGAGCTCGGTTACACGGTGACGCTGGGGACCCCCGAGCTGCGCGCGGCGATAGCGGCGGATTACCAACGCCAGCATGGGCTTCGGGTCGAACCAGACGAGGTGGTGGTCACCACGGGTTCTTCCGGCGGATTCCTGCTCGCGTTTCTGGCGTGCTTCGACGCCGGTGACCGGGTGGCGCTGGCCAGTCCCGGCTACCCGTGCTACCGAAACATTTTGTCCGCGTTGGGATGTGAAGTGGTCGAAATCCCCTGCGGACCGCAGACCCGATTCCAGCCCACCGCGCAGATGCTCGCCGAACTCGACCCGCCGCCCCACGGTGTGATCGTCGCCAGTCCGGCCAATCCCACCGGAACCGTGATAGCGCCGTCCGAGCTGGCCGCCATCGCGTCGTGGTGCGAGGCGTCCGGGGTGCGGCTGATCAGCGACGAGGTTTACCACGGCCTGGTGTACGAGGGCGCGCCGCAGACCAGCTGCGCCTGGCAGACATCACGAGACGCCGTGGTGGTCAACAGCTTTTCGAAGTACTGGGCCATGACGGGCTGGCGGCTGGGCTGGATGCTGGTACCGCCGGCGCTGCTGCGAGCGGTGGACCGGCTGACCGGCAACTTCACCATCTGCCCGCCCGTGCTGTCGCAACTGGCGGGCGTGGCGGCCTTCACTCCCGAGGCGATCGCCGAAGCCGACGGCAACCTGCACCACTACGCGACCAACCGCGCGCTGCTGCTCGATGGGCTACGTCGGATCGGCATCGACCGGCTCGCGCCCACCGACGGCGCGTTCTACGTCTATGCCGACGTCTCCGGCCTGACCAAGGATTCGACCGGTTTCTGCTCGAAGTTGTTGAGCGACACCGGCGTTGCCATCGCCCCGGGGATCGATTTCGACACCGCGCACGGCAATTCGTTCGTACGGCTGTCGTTCGCCGGGCCGACGGAGGACATCGATGAGGCCCTGCGGCGGATCGGGTCCTGGATCTAAGCGTCCAGGATCTTGTCGAGGCGAGCCTCGAGGGCGCCGCGGTCGCCGACGTCGGACACGTTGATGCCGAACCGGGCGCTGAGGGTGTCGATTACCGCCGCCGCGTCGTCCAGGCGGATCTTCTCGCTGGCGTCGGCGCGGTGGATGGCCAGGTTTCGGCCGGCCAGGTTCAGCCGTGCGTCGTCGGTGACGCGCGCGGCCGTCAGTCCGGTGACGAAGTGCGACGAGGGATGCGTCGAGACGAACCAGCTGCCCACTTGCAGGTCGATGTCGGGCGCGGTCCGGGTGCTGAACTCGTACAGCGGTTGCCACTCGCCGCGAACCTGGGCCTGCAAGACCAGGCCGTCGCCCCGGTCCTCCAGCCGGTAGGGCTCGTGCGTCGTCTGTTGCACACTGCCGGTCTCGATCCGCAGTGGCGAGGTGGGTGTCTGGCCGCCGAAGCCGACGTCGACGAGATACGAAGCGTGGGAGCCGGGGAACGTCACCGCCAGCACGGTGTGCGTCTGCGGCGGTGACGGCGCGTCGAGCGGCCGCATCCACACCACCCGGCCGGCCAGGCGCCGCACGCGGAAGCCCAGCTCGCTCAGCACGTAGCCCATCAGGCCGTTCTGCTCGTAGCAGTAGCCACCGCGGCCCCGCTGAACCAGCTTGCCGGCCAGGGCGCCCGGGCTCAGGTCGTCGACCGGCACACCCATCACCGGATCGAGGTTCTCGAAGGGAATCGCCTTGGTGTGCGCGCTCACCAAGGACCGCAGGACGTCGAGGTTGGGATCCGTGGCGCCGCGATAGCCGATGCGTTCGAAGTACTCGCCCACGTTCAGCGTCATAGGGCCATTCTGCTGCCAACGCCATCGCCAGGCGTGCGACGGCCGGTAGCGGGTATGCCGTCCCCTAGCCCTAAGCCCCGGTTCGAAGGAGGAACCCGTGCCCGACATAGCCCTCTATCTCGACCCAGTCTGTCCGTTCTCCTGGGTGACCGCGCGCTGGCTGCGCGACGCCGCGCAATCCACGCACACGCCGGTCGCCCTGCGGCAGATGAGCCTGGCGGTGCTCAACGAGGGCCAGGACGCCGACGCGAAACAGCAACGCATGATGGACCGGTCGACGCGGTTGGGACGCCTGTTCGCCGCGGCCGTCGCGGAGCGGGGGCCGGACGCGTTCGCGGACCTTTACGACTCGATCGGTCAACGCATCCACGTGCGTGGCGACGAACTCAACGCAGCCGCGATCCGCGAAGCCCTCGCCGAGAACGGCCTCGAGGAGAGGCTCGCCGAAGCGCTCGACGACAGCGGCTTCGACGAAGCGGTCAAGCGGGCGCACCACGCCAGCCAGGACGCCTTGGGCGACGAGGCCGGCAGCCCGATCATCGCGATCGACGACCACGCGTTCTCCGGCCCTGTCCTGACCCGAACACCGAACAAGCAGGACGGTATTCGCTTGCTGGAGGCCGTGCTCACCATCGCCGAGGTTCCGGAATTCGCCGAGCTGCAACGGCCCCATCAAGGCCCGCCGACCATCGACGGCTGAGTGCGCCCGAGCGGCGTTCTCGGCTAACTTTCCCCGGCCGGATCGCGGCCGGGTGAACCCAAGGTTGCCGAAAGGCCCACCCGCGAGGTTCTGAGCGCTAATCTTGAGCTCGCCCGTCACATCTTTCGCGGAGGGTAGAGCGCCAGCAAATGCCTGAAGAGCCCCGGCCTGACAGTGTCGCGCCGGTACCGAGCGGCATCGCCGCGGAGCTGGCGGCCGCGGGGTTCGAGGACGCGCGGCAAGTAGCTCGGGGCGGGGCGGGGGTCATCTACTGCTGCTACGAAACCGCCCTCGGCCGAAGCGTTGCGGTGAAGGTGCTGCCGTCGCACATCGACGACGACAGCCGGGAACGGTTCCTCCGCGAGGGCTACGCGATGGGCGGGCTCTCCGGGCACCCGAACATCGTCAACATCCTGCGGGTCGGCGTCACCCCGAGCGGCAAGCCCTACATCGTGATGCCCTACCACTCGGCGGATTCGCTGGCGGTCCGGCTGCGCCGGGAGGGGCCCGTCGCGTGGCCCGAGGCGTTGCACATTGGTGTAAAGCTCTGCGGCGCACTGGAAACCGCACATCGAACCGGTACGTTGCACCGCGACATCAAGCCCGCGAACATCCTCGTGAACGATTACGGCGAGCCGCAGCTCAGTGATTTCGGGATCGCCCACATCGAGGGCGGATACGAGACGGCGACCGGTTTCTTCTCCGGCACCATCGACTTCACCGCGCCCGAGGTGATGACGGGCAATCCCGCCACGGTGGCCTCCGACATGTATTCGCTGGGCGCCACGCTCTACGCACTCATCGCGGGCAACGCCGCGCACGAGCGCAAGAAGGGCGAAGACCTGATCGCGCAGTACCTGCGGATCAGCACCACCGGAATCCCGGACATGCGTCCCGACGGCATCCCCGACGCGGTGTGCTCGGCGATCGAGCGGGCGATGTCGATCGACCCGGCCGAGCGGCCCGCCTCGGCCGAGGAGTTCGGCCGCGAGCTGCAGGCCGCCCAGCGCGCCAATGGTTTGAAACCCGACGCGATGGCCATCACCGGACGTCCCTCGGCCGTGGCGGGGGACGTCCCGTATGCCGCGTCGGTCCCACCCGGCGGCCACAGCGAGGTGGCGCGGCCGTCCGCCCTGAACACATCGAGCATGCCCGCGCCGACGCGTGGGCCGGGTGGGCACGACGACCCGACCTCCGCGATCAGCGCTCCGCTCGGCCGCGATCACGCGCTGGAGACCGCGGCGCTTCCACCGCCGGCGCCCGCCGAGCTGGCCAGCTTATTGCGCGGAGGAAAGGCACCGGCGACCCAGCCGAAGGTGCGGCCGCCTAACGCAGCCCCGCCGCCGGGCCGAAACGGCGGCGCCCAGGGCCCGCCGCGTAGTCCGAGGGACCGGGCCGCGGCTTGGTTCACGGAGCCCGGGAAGAAGCGGAACCGCATCGCGCTGACGGCCGGCGCGGTCGCGGCGGTCGTGCTGTTGGTAGCCGGGGGGATCTATTTCGCCCTCTCGCCGGACAACAACGCCGGGTCGAAGGGTACGTCGGGCCAACCGACCGCGCAGCCGCCCATGCAGTGGAAGCCGATCACCAACGCGCGCATCTCGCGGGACGCGGCGGCCACCACGCAGGCCGACGGCACGATCTGGATCTTCGGCGGTATCCGCAACGACGGCGCGCTGACCGGACTGCAGGAGGGTTACGACCCCGTCATCGACAGCTGGAAGGGCGGCGACGACCTACCCGTCCCCGTCTCGCACGCCATGGCGGTCACCTGGCAGGGCAACCCCGTCGTCCTCGGCGGCTGGAAGCGCGAAGGCGGCAAACCCGTTGCCACCGACCAGGTCTGGCGGGTCGTCAACAGCCGCTGGGTCGAGCTTCCGCACCTGCTGCAGCCCCGGGCGGCCGCAGCGGCGGCCGTGGTGGGCGACCGCCTGATCGTCACGGGCGGGGTCGACGCGAGCGGCGCGCTGCTGAACACCACCGAGGTGTTCGACGGCAACACCTGGACCCTTGGCGCGCCCATCCCGACCCCGCGTCAGATGCTGGCCGCCGCCTCGGACGGAAAGCTGGTGTACACCGTGGGCGGCGCCAGCGGCTCCACGGATCTGGCGACGGTCGAGGCCTACGATCCGGCCGCGAAGACGTGGACGCCGTTGCCCGCGCTGAGCCAGCCGCGAAGCGACCTCGGCGTGGCGATCGTCGACGGGCGCCTGGTCGCGGTCGGCGGCGTGTCGGCCGGGCAAATCCTCAAGAGCGTCTCCGCCTTCGACCTGATGACGAAGACGTGGTCGGGTCTGCCCGACATGACCACCGCGCGACACGGCATGGCCGTCGACGCGGTGGAGAAATCCGTGTACGCGATCGGTGGGTCGACCGCCGTCGGCGACGGCCAGCTCACCTCGTCGGCGGAAGCCCTGAAACTGCCGGCCCGCAGGATCCAGCCGGCGTCTCAGTGGCGCACGCTGCCGGACGCGCCCACCGCCCGGTTGATGACGGCATGGGCTGTGGTCAACGACAAGATCTGGATCGTGGGCGGCCTGCGCAACGGTGTCGCGCTACAGACGGTGGAGAGCTACGACCCGCAGACCGGCGCCTGGCAGACCGGGCCGCCCCTGCCCATCCCGCTGCATCACGCGGCGGCGGCGGCCTATCGCGGCGAGGTGGTGGTGCTCGGCGGTGCCAGCGATCAGCTGGCCGACGCGTCCGACAAGGTGTTCGCGCTGCGCGGCGGCAATTGGGTCGAGTTGCCGCATCTGACGCACGCGCGTGCGGCACCGGCCGCGGCGGTGGTGGGTGACAAGCTCGTCGCGGTGGGCGGCCAGAACGCCAAACAGGTCGTCCCGCAGACCGAGGTCTTCGACGGCAATTCGTGGCAGGATGCCGCCGACATGCCGACGCCGCGCGAACATCTGGCCGCGGTGTCGGATGGCACCTACGTGTACGCGATCGGCGGTAGGTTCCTTTCGGCCGACAAGAACTCCTCGGCGAACGAACGGTTCGATCCGCAATCGGGCAACTGGACCAAACTGGTCGGCATGCCGACCCCGCGCGGGAGTTACGGCGCGACCTACATCGACGGCCGCATCGTGGTCGTCGGCGGCGAGGAGCCGACGATGGTGCTGAACGTCGTCGAGATGTACGACATCGCCGACGCGAAGTGGAGCACCCTGCCGCCGATGCCCACCGCGCGCCACGCCGAGGTGGTGGCGACGGTGGGCAACACCGTCTACTGCATCGGCGGCGCGAACCGGCCGACCCACGAGGGCCCGATCGCGACCGTGGAGGCGCTCGACTTCATGTAATGACGTGGTTGTCGACTGGTTGTACGGCGTCAAGCGGTGGATGTATCGGGGTGGGCGGCCCGGCTTTCCGGCCAGAGTGCTGAATCGGCTGTCCGCACTGCAGTATTCGGCCGGCATTCTCTCCCCGGCGCGGGCGATGACCCTCGAGGTGCTTGGACGGCGGTCCGGACGGGTGGTTTCGGTGCCGGTGGTCGTCGTCGATTACGAAGGCGGGCGCTATTTGGTGTCGATGCTCGGCAACGACGCGAACTGGGTGCGCAATGTTCGTGCCGCCGGCGGGAGGGCCGTCCTGCGCCGTAGGCGGGCGGAACCGGTCCACCTGCTTGACGTTGGCACCGATGCCCGCGCACCGATCTTGCGCCGCTACGTCGCGGTCGCACCCGGGGCGCGCCCCCACATTCCGCTCGGCAGCAACGCCCCGTTGGCCGAATTCGAGCGCATCGCCGCGCGCTACCCCGTCTTCCGGGTAATCCCCGACGACCCGTCCGGTTCGCAAGGGCACTGGCGCGAGGGTGGGCAACGAGGAACATCGCCGTAGCACCCAAGTGAGCGGCCAGGGCGGGCGCCATTCAGCCGGCACGCGGCCGCGGCCGAAGTCGGTTGTTTTACTTGCGCCAAATACGGGGACCCTGCTACGAGCCCATGCCCAGCACAGGCGACAACCGATCTGACGGGAGCCGATCATGAATAGCAGCACTACCTGGATCGTGGTCGCCGCGGCGGCGATCTTGCTCATTCTCGTCGCGGCCGTCGCGCTCAACAGCATGCGGCGCCGTCGGCGGCAACGACAGGCCGAGGAGATTCGCGAACAAGCGAGGCTGGCCACGGCCGAAGTTGAGCGGCGGGAAGCCTTGGCGCAGGAGACGGCCGCCAAGGCTCGCGCGGCGCAAGCCGAGGCGGAGGTCAAGGCCGCCGAGGCCGCACGGCTGCAAGAGCGGGCAGCCGAGCATCAAGGCGAGGTCGCGACATCGCGCGAGCAGCTCCGTGAGCAATGGGACCGTGCCGACAGCCTTGACCCCGGGGCGGGAAAGCAAACGGGTGAGCCTGAATCCTCAGACCAACCGGCAGTCGCTCACGAGGCCGGCGAGGTCGGCAGTCACCGCGCCGCCTCCGATCGGCCGCCCGCCGGCTGACCAAGACCCACTGGGCTACCGGCTGGATCGCCCCCTCAGCGAGCCATCGGGTAGCCCACAATGCCGGGCCGGGCGCATCGACCGCTTGCGACGATTCGTTGGCGCGAAATGTCAAGGGAGGACAACGCCGCCACATCCGCGAAGCGGGCGATGCCCCGGCCCGCGCGAACGTTTAGAGCCAGGTGTCCTGGGTGGTGGCGGTGAGGAACGCCTCCAGGTCGTCGCGCCACTGGGCCGGTGTGGTCTTGTCCGGTTCGATCCCGGTGTATTCCCCGCGATAGAACAGCAGCGGGCGCGGCTTGATCTTGGGCGCCTCCGACAGCGACTGGACCGCGCCGAATACCACGAAGTGGTCGCCGCCGTCGTGCACCGACGCCACCGTGCAGTCGATGTAGGCCAGCGACCCGTCGATGATCGGTGAGCCGAGTTCGGAAGCGTGCCAGTCGATTCCGGCGAACTTGTCGGGCTCCTTCGATCCGAATCGCGCGGAAACGTGCTTCTGCTTCTCGGTCAGCACGTTGACGCAGAACCGGCCGCTGGCCTCGATGGCCTGCCAGGACCGCGACACCTTGGTGGGGCAGAACAACACCAGCGGCGGGTCCAGCGACAACGCCGCGAACGACTGGCAGGCGAAGCCGATAGGGACGTCGTCGTGCACCGTGGTGATGATGGTGATGCCGGTGCAGAACTGACCCAGCACCTGCCGGAAGGACCGCGGATCGATCGGCGCAGACATGACTATCCGCGGGCGCCGACCGTGAAGTCGTGGCCCCACAGGCTGACGGCCGTGCTTTCCCGGGCGACCCAGTCGTTATCCTCGACTTGCCTTCCCTCGCAGCCGAATTCGACGTCGAACCCGCCGGGTGTCTTCATGTAGAAGGACAGCATCAGGTCGTTGACATGCCGGCCAAGCGTGGCCGACATGGGCACCTTGCGGCGCAACGCCCGGTCGAGGCAGAGCCCGACGTCGTCGGAGTTCTCGACCTCCATCATCAGGTGCACGATGCCGCTCGGCGTCGGCAGCGGCAGGAAGGCCAGACTGTGGTGACGCGGGTTGCAACCGAAGAACCTCAGCCACGCGGGCGCACCGTCGGCGGGTCGACCGACCAGCTGGGGCGGCATCCGCATGGAGTCGCGCAACTTGAAGCCGAGCACGTCACGGTAGAAGTGCAAGGCCTCGTCGTCGTCGCGGGTGGACAACACCACGTGGCCCAGGCCCTGCTCGCCGGTGACGAACTTGTGCCCGTACGGGCTCACCACGCGGCGGTGCTCCAGTGCGACGCCGTGGAAGACCTCCAGGCAGTTGCCGGACGGGTCGGCGAACCGGATCATCTCGACGACGCGGCGGTCCGCCAGCTCGGCCGCGGTGGCCTCCTTGTAGGGCACGCCCTCGACGTCGAGCCGGCCCCGAATCTCTTGCAGCCCTTCGGCATTGGCGCATTCCCAGCCGGCCTCCATGAGGTGGTCGCGCTCGCCGGGCACGATCACCAGCCGGGCCGGGAAATCGTCCATGCGCAGGTACAGCGCGCCCTCGGTAGTGCCGCTGCCCTCGACCATGCCGAGCACCTTGAGGCCGTACTCACGCCAGGCCGCCATGTCGGTGGCCTCGATGCGCAGGTAGCCCAGCGATCGGATGCTCATCACGCACCTCCCAGGAAATCAACGGTCAACTTGTTGAACTCGTCGAACTTCTCCACCTGCGCCCAATGTCCACACTGCCCGAAAACGTGGAGCTGCGCACGCGGAATGGTCTTCAGCGCGACCAGCGCGCCGTCCAGCGGGTTGACCCGGTCCTCGCGGCCCCAGATCAACAACACGGGCTGGCGCAGCCGGTGCACCTCGCGCCACATCATCCCGAGCTCGAAGTCGGCCCCCGCGAACGACATTCCCATCGCCCGGGTCGCCGTCAGCGATTCCGGCGTGCTGGCCAGCGCGAACCGCTCGTCGATCAGCTCCGGCGTGATGAGCTTCTGGTCGTAGACCATGACCCGCAGGAACGCCTCGAGGTTTTCCCGGGTGGGTTCGACCGAGAACTTCCCCAGCCGCTTGACGCCCTCGGTCGGATCGGGGGCGAACAGGTTGATGCTGAGCCCGCCGGGTCCCATCAACACCAGTCGGCCGGCCCGGTCCGGGTAGTCGAGGGCGAACCGCACCGCGGTGCCCCCGCCAAGCGAATTGCCCACCAGCGGAACGCGTCCCAGCTCGAGCTGGTCGAACAGCCCCTTGAGCGCCCGCGCGGCGTAGTGGTTGAACTGCCCGTGCTCGGCGCGCTTGTCGGATAGCCCGTAACCGGGCTGATCGACGGCCAGCACATGGAACCGCTGCGCCAGCACCGGGATGTTGCGCGAGAAGTTCGTCCAACTGGCAGCGCCGGGGCCGCCGCCGTGCAGCAGCACCACGGTTTGGTCGTTGGCGACCCCGGCCTCGTGGTAGTGCAGCTTCAGCGGTCCGTCGACGTCGACTTCGGCGAACCGCGAGGTGGACTCGAACGTCAGCTCTTCGGTAGCCGTCACGGCTAGACCATCGTGTCGCCCGGCGGCAACCCGAACTCGTTGTTCCCGAAGATCTGGTAAGCCCGCTCGGGATCGTTGGCGGCGTGCACCCGGCCGGCGTGCGCGTCGCGCCAGAACCGTTGCACCGGTTGGTCGTTGCCGAGCGCAGTGGCCCCGGAAGCCTCGAACAGCCGGTCGATGGAAGCGATCGCACGTCCGGTCGCACGCACCTGGTCGCGGCGGGCGCGGGCGCGCAGCTCGAACGGGATCTCCTTGCCCGCGGACAACAACGCGTACTCGTCGGCGACGTTGCCGCTCAACTGGCGCCAGGCCGCGTCGATATCGCTGGCAGCCTCGGCGATGCGCACCTTGGCGAACGGATCGTCCTTCGCCTTCTCCCCGGCGAACGCTGCGCGCACCCGCTTGCCCTGATGCTCCACGTGCGCGTCGTACGCGCCGTAGGCCATGCCGACGATCGGCGCGGAGATGGTGGTGGGGTGCATTGTGCCCCAAGGCATCTTGTAGACCGGGGCGGTGTTGGTCTGGTACCCGCCGGCGGTGCCGTCGTTCATCGCCTTGTAGGACAGGAACCGGTGCCGGGGCACGAAGACATCCTTGACGACCACGGTGTTGCTGCCGGTGCCGCGCAAGCCGACGACATGCCAGACGTCGTCGATGCGGTACTCGCTGCGCGGGATCAGGAAGCTGCCGAAGTCGACCGGACGGCCGTCCTTGATCACCGGACCGCCGAGGAAGGCCCACGTGGCGTGGTCACATCCCGACGACCAGTTCCAGGAACCGTTGACCAGATATCCCCCGTCGGTCACCACACCCGCGCCCATCGGCGCGTACGACGACGAGACCCGCACGTTCGGGTCGTCGCCCCAGACTTCCTCCTGGGCCTGCTGGTCGAACAGCGCCAGGTGCCAGTTGTGCACGCCGATGATGGAGCTCACCCATCCGGTGGAACCGCAGGCGCTGGCCAGCCGCCGTACCGCCTCGTAGAACAGGCCGGGATCGCATTGCAGCCCACCCCACTGCTCGGGCTGGAGCAGGGTGAAGAAGCCGACGTCCTGCAGATCCTGAACGGTTTCGTCGGGCAGCCGCCGCAAATCCTCCGTCGCCTGGGCGCGCTCCCGAATCCGCGGCAGCAGATCATCGATGCCAGCCAAAACCGACTGCGCGTCGCGTTGTTGAATGGACGTCACTAGGTTTGCCTCCTGGGCCAAACTTATTCAGCGGACTTACACCAGAGACTAGAACACGTTCCGATTTGTGTCGAGCAGGGTATTCCTGCGGCTGGTAGCGATACGAATCCGCTTTTCTGTAACATGTTCTAGTTGTAACGAGAGGGAGGATGGGTCTTGGCCGAGGCCAATCTCGACGAGCCGCTCGGTGACCACGTCCTTGAACTGCAGATCGCCGAGGTCGTTGCCGAAACGGACGACGCGCGGTCGCTGGTGTTCGCGGTGCCCGATGAGCCGGGCGACCCCGACATCCCGCCCGAACGGCTGCGCTATGCCCCGGGCCAGTTCTTGACGTTGCGCGTTCCCAGCGAGCGCACCGGATCGGTGGCCCGCTGCTACTCGCTGTGCAGCTCGCCGTTCACCGACGACGCGCTGACCGTCACGATCAAACGGACCGCCGACGGATACGCGTCGAACTGGCTGTGCGAGCACGCGCGGGCGGGCATGCGGATCCACGTGCTGGCGCCGTCGGGCAACTTCGTGCCGAAGACGCTCGACGACGACTTCCTGTTGATGGCCGCGGGCAGCGGGATCACCCCGATCATGTCGATCTGCAAGTCGGCCCTCGCCGAGGGCAGCGGCCAGGTGACGCTGCTCTATGCCAATCGCGATGACCGGTCGGTGATCTTCTCCGACGCGCTGCGCGACCTGTCGGCCAAATATCCCGACCGGCTCACGGTGGTGCACTGGCTGGAATCGCTGCAGGGCATGCCCAGCGTGACCGCGCTGGCCAAGCTCGCCGCCCCCTATACCGATCGGCCCGTGTACATCTGCGGGCCCGGCCCCTTCATGGACGCCGCCCGCGAAGCGCTGGATTCACTGAAAGTTCCTGCGCCGCAAGTCCATATCGAGGTGTTCAAGTCGCTGGACTCCGACCCGTTCGCGGCGGTGAAGATCGAAGACACCGCCCCGGGCGACGAGCCGCCGGCCACTGCGGTGGTGCAGCTGGACGGTGAAACCCACACCGTGTCGTGGCCGCGCAACGCCAAGCTGCTCGACGTGTTGCTCGCGAAAGGTTTGGATGCGCCGTTCTCCTGCCGCGAGGGCCATTGCGGTGCGTGTGCGTGCACCCTGCGCAGCGGAAAGGTGAGCATGGAGGTCAACGACGTGCTCGAGCAACAGGACCTCGACGACGGCCTGATTCTGGCCTGTCAATCTCACCCGGAATCTGATTCGGTAGAAGTCACCTACGACGAGTAGTGGTGGGGTTAGGTTCACCGTTAGGGTTGGCGAACCGAGAGGGGAGCAGCATGAAGCGGCTGATAACCGGGTTTGCCGTGGTCGGATCGGCGCTGACGTTCCTGCCCGGCCCGGTCGCCGGCGCGGCCAGCAACACCGCGACCACGTTGTTCCCGCTGGACGGCCCCAACCAGCTGGAGACGCGCACCATCCTGAATTGCTTCAAGTCCGACGGCCACTGCGACTTCACCGCCGGCGCGGACATGCTGACGCCCGACGGGCCGACCGGGTTTCCGCACGAGCTGTGGGCCCGCCAGACCACCGAGATCCGGTCGTCGAACCGGCTGGCCTACCTGGACGCGCACGCCACCGGCCAGTACGAGCGGGTGATGAAGTCGATGGGTTCCGACGAGATCACCACGGTCTACTTCGGCGAGGGCCCGCCGGACAAGTACCAGACGACGGGTCGCATCGACTCCACGGATTGGCAGACGGGCCAGCCCAAGACCGACAACAACGTCATCGTCTGCACCCACATCCAGGTGGTCTACCCCGGGGTCAACATCACCTCGCCCAGCACCTGCGCGCAGACCACGTTCTCTTAGGGCGTCGAGATTGCGCCCGCGGTTGTGATGTCGCGCATTCCACGACCGTGGCGGCGATCTCGCCGCATGCCCCGGGCACATCATGGGTGAGCGCATAAACCTCACCGGGACGCAGCAGACCGCGCTGGTCACCCTCTACGGCAAGGCGCTGGACAGTCGCCGGCCCGATTCCATCCTCGGCGACCGGGAAGCCGACAGGGCCGTGCGGCGCCTCGACTACGACTTCAGCAGCCTGCACATGCGCCGCCGCGATCAGCAGTCCTCCGCGGTGCGCTCCAAGGCCTACGACCGGCGGGTCATGCGATTCCTCGACGGCCACCCCGACTGTGTCGTCTTGCATTTGGGCTGCGGGCTCGACACGCGGGCCTACCGCGTCAACCCGCCGACCACCGTCGACTGGTACGACATCGACTTGCCCGACGTGATCGCGTTGCGCCGCAAGCTGTTTGAACCGCGCGCGGGCCTGCACCTCCTCGGCGCCTCGGTCACCGACCCGCAGCTGCTCGACGGAATCGCCCGCGAGCGTGAGGTCCTGGTTGTCGCGGAGGGGCTGACACCCTATCTACGGCGCGCCGACGGCCTGGCGATGCTGCGGCGCATCGTCGGGCATTTCGAAGCCGGGGAGATGCTGCTGGACGGCTACAGCCGGGCCGGAGTGTGGCTCCTGCAGCGCTACCCTCCGGTCAAAGCCTCTGGTGCGCAACTTGATTGGAGCATAGGCGACCCGCGTGCGCTGGAGCGGGCCGTGCCGGGGCTGGTGTTCGACGGCGAGTGGTGGTTCGCCGACGCCGAAGAGATCCGCCGGGTCTACTCACCGTGGTACTGGTGGCTGATGCAGGTGCTGTTCCGGATCACGCCGGTCAGGCGCCTGGGCCGCGGCCTGCGTTACCACTTTCGGATCAGCCGTTGACACCGAGTCAGCGCGGTAGGCCGAGCAGTCGCTCGGCGGCCACGGTAAGCAGGATCTGCTCGGTACCACCGGCGATGGTGAGGCAGCGGGTGTTGAGGAAGTCGTACACCGCGTGGTTGCGGACCAGCCCCCCGCCCTCGGAGACGTCCATCATGTATTCGGCCAGCGCCTGCCGGTAGCGCACCCCGATGAGCTTGCGGACGCTGGACTGCGCCCCCGGGTCTTGCCCGCCCACGGCGAGCTGGGCGATCCGCTGGTCGAGCAACGCGCCGGTCTGGGCGATGACGATCAACCGGCCGAGCCGATCCTGCTGCGCCGCATCGAGATCCAACTCCGCGAGCACCTTGAGCAACTCCTCCATCGGGTTGCCCAGCGCGGTGCCGGTGGCCATCGCGACCCGCTCGTTGGCCAGCGTCGTGCGGGCCAGCCGCCAGCCGTCGTTCACCTCGCCGACCACCATCTCGTCGGGGACGAACACGTTGTCCAGGAAGACCTCGTTGAACAGTGAATCACCGGTGATCTCGCGCAGCGGGCGGATCTCGATGCCCGGCGATTTCATGTCCACCAGGAAGTAGGTGATGCCCTTGTGCTTCGGGGCGTCGGGGTCGGTGCGCGCCAGGCACACGCCCCACCGCGCCTTGTGCGCCGCCGACGTCCACACCTTCTGCCCGGTGAGCAGCCAGCCGCCCTCCCCGCGCACCGCCTTGGTGCGCAGCGACGCCAGATCGGAGCCGGCTCCCGGCTCGGAAAACAGTTGGCACCACAGGAATTCACCGCGCAGGGTGCCCGGGACGAAGCGCTCGATCTGCTCCGGCGTGCCGTGCTCGAGGATGGTGGGCGCCGCCCACCAGCCGATCACCAGGTCCGGCCGCACCACGCCGGCCGCGGCCATCTCCTGATCGATCAGCAGCTGCTCGGCCGGCGACGCGCCGCGCCCGTGCGGCGCAGGCCAGTGCGGCGCCTGCAGCCCCGCCTCGGCGAGCGCCGCCTGCCGTTTCTCTTCGGGCAGCGCGGCGATTTCGGCGACGGCGGCGGCGATCTCCGCACGCTGGCCCTCGACGCCGGTGAGGTCGATCCCCAGTCGCCGCCGCACACCGCCCTGGGTGAGTTCGGTGACGCGGCGCAACCAGCGCTCGGCGCCGCCGAGGAAGCTGCCGATGGCGTGCGCCCGGCGCAGGTACAGGTGCGCGTCGTGTTCCCAGGTGCAGCCGATGCCGCCGAGCACCTGGATGCAGTCCTTGACGTTGGCTTTCGCGGCGGCGATGCCGATGCTGGCCGCCAGTGCCGCCGCGATGGAGAATTGGTCCGCATCGGAATCCGCTGCGGCGCGGGCGGCGTCGGCGGCGGCCACCTCCGCCTGCTCGGCGCGACACAGCATCTCCGCGCACAGGTGCTTGACGGCCTGGAAGCTGCCAATCGGTTTGCCGAACTGCTCGCGGACCTTGGCGTAGTCGACGGCGGTGTCCAGCGACCAGCGGGTGATGCCCGCCGCCTCGGCCGCGAGCACCGTCGCTGCCAGTTCCTCGACGCGCTGGGACGACGCGGTGACCTTGGTGGCCGGGGCGGACGTCAGCACCACCCGGGCCAACGGGCGCGAGAAGTCGGTGGCGTCCAGCGTCTCGATTTGCACGCCGGCGCTCTCGGAGTCGACCAGGAGCCACGTCCCGCCGGCAGGCAGCAACAGGACGCCCCCGCTGGCGGCGCCCAACACCAATGGCAGGGTGCCGGAGGCCCGCTGACCGTCGAACTGCGCGTCCCCGTCCAGCGCCAGCCCAGCGAAGCGTTCGCCGCCGGCCAGCTGAGCCAGCAGTTCGGGGTCGGAGGCCACGAGCGTTGCCAGCGCCGTCGTCGCCACCGGCCCGGGCACCAGCGCCTTGGCGGCTTCCTCGACCATCGCGCACAAATCCTCGACGCTGCCGCCTGCCCCGCCGTGCTCCTCCGGGATCGCCACACCGAAAATGCCCAGCTCGGCGAGGCGGGCAAACACCGGGCGCCACGCGTCGGCGTCACCCCGCTCGACCTCGCGGATCGCCGTGGTCCCGCCGGGCCCCGCCGCCGAATTGCGGGCCCAGTCGCGCACCAGCGCACGCGCGGCGAACTGCTCGTCTGTGACGGTCGCTACCACTTTCGGGACCTCCGCGTCCTTGGACTCAACGTGACGCTGGGGCCTACGACCCCTAGCTCTCGATTCTCCTGCGTGTCTCGGGTCGCTGCGCAACCCGCCTCGTCGCAGACTAGAACGTGTTCTAATAGTGCCAGCGATCGACCGTCAAGTCGAACGCCATCACAGCAGCACACGCGGCTGTCCCGGCGGTACGGAGGTGGGAAATTCACACTCAGCATGCGTATCGTTTGCAAGCGAGCCGCCAGGAACAGGAGCAACCCGTCATATGCCAGCCGGTGCCAACTCGAGGGCCAACGCGAGCCGCGCGTCTGACTCGCAACCGCGCGAGGTCATGAACGTGGCGGTATTGGCGGAGTCCGAACTCGGCTCGGAGGCACAGCGGGAACGCCGGAAGCGCATTCTGGACGCCACCATGGCCATCGCATCCAAGGGGGGCTACGAGGCGGTTCAGATGCGCGCCGTCGCGGACCGCGCCGACGTGGCGGTGGGCACGCTGTACCGCTATTTCCCGTCGAAGGTGCACCTGCTGGTGTCGGCCCTGGGCCGGGAATTCAGCCGCATCGACGCCAAGACCGACCGCTCGTCGGTTGCCGGGGGTACGCCGTTCCAGCGGCTGAACTTCATGGTCGGCAAGCTCAACCGCGCGATGCAGCGCAACCCCCTGCTCACCGAGGCCATGACGCGGGCCTACGTCTTCGCCGACGCCTCGGCGGCCAGCGAGGTCGACCAGGTGGAGAAGCTCATCGACTCCATGTTCGCCCGGGCGATGGCCGACGGCGAACCGACCGAGGACCAGTACCACATCGCCCGGGTGATCTCCGACGTCTGGCTGTCCAACCTGCTCGCCTGGCTCACCCGGCGGGCGTCGGCCACCGACGTCAGCAAGCGGCTGGACCTGGCAGTGCGGTTGCTGATCGGCGACCAGAACGGCGGCTAGCGGCGATCGCAAGCGCGGCTTTGGGGGCACCTCCCGCTTGCGGGGGACCGAGCGCTGCGGGTCGCCGCCATCCGGCTAGCGGCGATCGCAAGCGCGGCGTTGGGGGCACCTCCCGCTTGCGGCGGACCGGGCGCTGCGGGTCGCCGCCATCCGGCTAGGCGGGCGGACCCGAGGTGCGGCCCCGGATCAGCTCGGTAGCCAGGACCTCCGCGACCGGCAGGCCTGACCGCGGCGGATTCAGCAACAGTTCACCGGCCCGGCGGCCCTTCTGCAGGCTCGGCTGCGACACGGTGGTCAGCCCCCGACCGATCGCGTCGGGCACGCCGTCGAAACCGGTCACGGTCATCTGCCCGGGCACGTAAATGCCATGCGCGCGAAGGTAATCCATGGCGGACAGGGCCAATATGTCGGCGGTGCACATCAGCGCGGTGATCCGCGGGTTGGCCTCCAACGCCGCCTTCGCGGCGGCTCCACCGGAATCCGGCAGGTGCTCGTAGCTCTCCACCACGGTCAGCGCATCCGGGTCGACGCCGGCGGCCGTCATCGCCTCCCACACGCCGATGATGCGTTCGCGCTGCACGTCGAAGGCCGGCGACCGTAACCGGTCCGCGTCCACCAACCCCTGCCGGCGGTCCCGGCCCAGCCGCATCGTCAGCAGCCCGATCTCGCGATGCCCGAGCCCGAGCACGTAGTCGGCCAGCTCACGCATCGCCGCCCGGTCGTCGATGCCCACCCGGGACACCCCGGCGAGCCCCTTCGGCTGGTCGACGACCACGACCGGTAACCGGCGCTGCAAGACGACCTGCAGGTATGGGTCTTCATCGCAGACCGAATACACGACGAAGCCGTCCACGCCGGCACCGAGCACCGCGCCGGCGTGCGACGCTGGCGTCGTTGGCGGACGAACTGAAGGTTTCGCGCACCACGATTTCGAACGCCTT
>NZ_LZKH01000259.1:0-11628 GCF_001672745.1 Mycobacterium sp. E1386 | reverse complement strand
GCCGGGCGTTCCCAGCGCATGGCCGCCGCCCAGGCACCCGCCGAGCACGACGGCCAGGACGGCGACGAGGCAAACGCTGATGGCCCGGGCGCGGCGCGATCGCATGGGGCCATCGTGGCAGCCGGCGAGGATTTTGACAAGTTACTTGTCAATCGTGCTGCGGGTGGCACACTCGTCCCATGCGACGCCCTCTGCATCCGGACTGGCAACCCACCGTTCCCGCGTTGGTGAACCTGGTGGCCGCGTCCGGGGCGCCACGGTTGCGGGCGGCGTTTGCCGCGGCGGGACTCGACGGGATCCGCCCGGCGCCAGCGGTCGCGCTCGTACCGTTGGCGGCCGGCGGGCTGCACGCGTCGGATCTGGCCGATCGACTCCAAGTGAGCCGGCAGGCTGTCGCCCAGGCGATCACCGGATTGGAGCGACATGGCTACGTCACCCGCGTTCCCAACCCGCTGGACGCGCGAACCCGAATCATCGAGCTGACGCCACGCGGCCGACAAGCGCTGCACGTAATGCGCTCTAGCGCAGTCGAATTGGAGCGACAGTGGGAGCAGGCCCTGGGACGGCAGCGATTGACCGAACTCCGCGAAACCTTGCAGATGTTGCTCGCGGCTCAGACCGGGGCGGCGGGCGAATAGCCGTCGCCGGAAATTCCCATGTCTTGATCTTCGCCGACGGCCTAGGCTCGACCCAAGACAGTGAACAGGAGGCGCCGTGCCCATCTTCATGGTCGAGCGCAACTTTGCCGAGGAACTCGAGCCCGGCCTCGAGGTCGCCGACGGTATCAACCGGATCAACGACCTGGAGGGCGTTCGCTGGATGTACTCGTTCCTGTCGGCGGACAAGCGCAAGACGTATTGCCTGTACGAGGCGCCGTCGCCGGAGGCCATCAGGTCCGCGGCCGCGCGGGCGGGCCTGCCCGCCGACTCCGTCGTCGAAGTGAAAGAGCGCCTGATGCCGGACGGGGCGCTGTCCGACATCTGAGGGCGCTAGCCGAGCAGCTCGTGGTCGGCCGCGTACATCGCCGCCTGCGTGCGGTTGGCGGCCCCCGTCTTGATCAGGATGTTGCGCACGTGGTTCGCGGCGGTGTTGGTGCTGATGAAGAGGCGCTCGCCGATCGCGCGATTGCTCAACCCCTCGGCGAGCAGCCGCAGCACCTCGACCTCCCGTTCGGTCAGGCCGTCCGGCCCCACCGGACCCGCGGCCAATACCGAATCGGCCAGGTCGACGACGCGGGTCTGCCCGATCGCAGCGGCGATTCCGCGCGCCTCGTCGGCCAGGCGCCGGGCATCCTCAGTGCGACCACACGACGCGGCGAACACCGCTTGCCGGGCCAGCGTCTCGCTGACATGCACCACCGAGCCCATCCGGCGGTCCATCTCGAGCGCGGCGGCGAAGTGCCGCTCGGCGGCGGCACCGTCCCCGCAGAGCGCCGCCATCCGGGCCAGATATCGGTCGGCACTCCCGAACAGCGCGACGAACTGGCCGGCCACCAAATTCTTTCCGGCATAACGCGAGACGAATGGGCGCAGCCCGTGGACCGCTTCGCGGTGGGAAAGCCCTAACGCCGCCTCGACCATGAACACCAGCTCCATCGGCCACTGCGCATCCTCGAGGCGGTCGCCGAGGTTGCGGTTGAGCAACTGATTGAGCGCACGGTTCATGCCGCGTTCGCACTGCAACTCGGTGTAGAGGGCAAGTAGCCCGGGCACCCAGCGGCCGGTGAACGTTTCACTGCCGTCGATGAAGCCACCGAACCTTTTCAAGTCGCCGGTCTCGCGGCGGATCATGAACATCTGGACGCCGTTCGAGCCCTCGGTGTCGTCGGAGCCGAACAAATCGCCTGTGCGCAAGGCGATGTCGGCCCATCGTTCGGCGCCGGTGAAGTCACCGCGCAGGTAGGCCAACGCTTGTTCGATGCACGCGCCGACAAAGCCGAAGGCGGGTTGACCGCAGCTTTGGGCCGCGCGCCGCATGTCGGCGGTCGCTGCGACCAGGCCGTCGGGCCGGCCGGCCAGGTAGCTGACCATGGCGTGGAAGTGCGACGCCGCACCCAACGACTCGTAGTCGCGGCGCGACAGCGCCATGCCCGATACCTCGGCGGCGCGCTCCGCCTGGATCTCGCTCATCTCCGGGGTCAGGCCTTGCCAGAGGCTCGTCTTCAACGTATGCAGCAGCACCGCCTCGTCGCCGACAACCCGCGCGCGCTCGATCGCGTCGGCGCCGACCTCGCGGGCCCGCTCCGCCTCGCCGGCGAAGGCCAGCGCGCGCCCGAAGCTGCCCAGCGCCTGCACATAGCGCGAATCATCGGCATGCAACCCGCACGATTCGAGCGCCGCCGCCAGCAGGTCGGCCGCCTTCGAAGTCGACTGCCCGGGACGCCAATTCGCTTCCTCGTAGCCGACGGCGGCCGCCAGCCGCATCAGCGGGTCGTCCATCGCGCCGATGCGTTCGTAGATGGTCCGCGCCCGCACGAAGAACCCGGCGCGCACGTGGTTGGCGGCCGCGTCGAGGTGCAGCCTGGCCCGCTCCGCGAGGGTGAGCTCGGGAAGCGAGGCGGCCCGCTCGAACCACTTGGCCGCATCCTCATAGGCCAGGCTGTGTTCGGCCATCCGCGCCGCCCGGCCCGCATACCGCAACGCCTGCTCGTGGTAGCCGAGCACGTGGGCCATCAGGAAGTGGTTGGCCAGACGGGGGACGAGCGAGGGGTCGGCACGTGCCTCGAGGGCCTCGGCGGCGCGCGCGTGCATGATCCGCAGCCGCGATGCCGCCATCCCGCCGAGCACCGACTCCCGGGTCAGCGCGTGCACGAACGCGAACTCGCCGTCGGAATCGGGCACCGCGCGCACCAGCCCGACGGCCTCGGCCGAATCGATCGCCGCCAACGTCGCCCCGACTTCCGTGTCGCAGGTCGAGATGAGCGCGGGCAGGTCGAACGTCTGGCCCAGCACCGCCGCCTGCTCGATGACCGCCCGCACCCCCGTCCCCAGTCCGGCGAGGCGGCGGGCGATGGCGTCCCCGATCGATCCGGGCACCGTCTGCTGGGTGCTCAATGTGGCCAGCCCGCCGCGGATTTCGAGGTCGTTGACCAGTTCGGTCAGGAAGAACGGATTGCCGCCGGTCCGCTCGCGCAGCAGGGCGGCTGCCGTGCGCACCGACGCCGGCGCAAGCTGCTGGGTTCGCGCGACGAACTCGGCGATCGCCTCGGTGTCCAGGCCCGCCAGGTCGAGGCGCCGCACCCCGTCGAACCGGTGCAGCTCGGCCAGGCGGGTGGCCAGGTCGTCGGACCGGTCGGGCTCGGTCGTGCGGAACGTGACGACCACCAACACACGCACATCGGCGCAGCCGATCAGCACGTGCTCGAGCAGCGCGAGGGTGGGGAGCTGCGCCCAGTGCAGGTCGTCGAGGATCAGCGCGACCGGGCGATCGACCGCCAGACGGCGCAGGAAGCCGGTCAGCGCATCGAAGAGGGCCTGCCGCGCCGGCCCGACATCCGGGGCCGGGGCGCCGTCGGGCAAATGCCGAACCACTTCCGGTGCGAGCCGTCGCAATTGAGGGCCCGCGTCGCTCAACGCTTCCGCCATCGAACCCGGCGGACCGGCGACCATCAGCCGGTCGAGCGCTTCGGCGAAGGGCGCGTACGGCAGGTCTTCGTCGGCCGTAGAACTTCCCACCAGCACCGTCACGCCGTGGTCGAACAGCGTTCCGGCCACCTCCGCGGCCAGGCGCGTCTTGCCGGCGCCGGGCTCGCCGCCGATGAACACCGCCTGGCGATTGCCCCGCTCGACCCGCTCCCAGGCCTGCTCGAACACCGCCAGTTCCGCGTCGCGACCCACGAGCGGGCCGCGGCGGCGAGCGATCAGTTCGGCCGGGAGCGGGGGCGGCACCCACTGCGCCATGCAAACAAGGTAGCCGCGTCGGTATTGGTCGGTCGATAGTCAGATGTGACTATCGTGGAATGCCCCGGAAATGCTCGGTTGTGGTCATGACGCGCGGCTCACCGACCTCGTAACGTCGCCGCATCAGGACCGGCGAGCAAACAAGGAGGTGTGGGCCATGAGCCTCACAACCGCAACCGACGAATTACGCACCCGGCTCGGCTCACAGGTGATCCTGCCCGGCGACCCGCGGTACGACGAGGCGCGGGCGGTCCACAACGGCATGATCGACAAGCGGCCCGCGGTGATCGCCCGCTGCGGTTCGCCCGCGGACATCGCGACCGCCCTGGAATTCGCGCGGGACCGCAACCTCGTTGTCGCCGTGCGCGGGGGCGGTCACAACGGCCCCGGCTTCGGCACCGTCGACGGCGGGCTGGTCATCGACCTGTCGCCGATGAACCGCATCGACGTCGACGCCGACCGCCGCACCGCCAAGGTCGAGGGCGGGGCGACGTGGGCGCAAGTGGACGGCGCGACGCACGCATACGGGATGGCGGCGCCGTCGGGCATCATCTCCTCCACCGGAGTCGGCGGCATGACCGTGGGCGGCGGCCACGGCTACCTGTCCCGCAAGTACGGGCTGACCATCGACAATCTGGTCGAGGCCGAGCTGGTGCTGGCCGACGGCCGCGTGGTGCGGGCATCCGAATCCGAGCATCCCGACCTGTTCTGGGCGCTGCGCGGCGGCGGCGGGAACTTCGGCGTGGTCACGTCATTCACGTTCCGGCTGCATCCCGTGCACACCGTGATCTGCGGTCCCACCGCGTGGCCCGCGTCGGCCACCGCCGATGTCCTCTCGTGGTACCGGGACTTCATGCCGGCGCAGGACGAGGATCTCTACGGATTCTTCGCGGCCATGACCGTCCCGCCGGTGGCGCCGTTCCCCGAGGCGTTCCACCTGCAGAAGGCGTGCGCCGTGGTCTGGTGCTACACCGGCGATCCCGCCGGCGCCGAGGAAGCGTTCGCGCCGGTCCGGCAGATGGAACCGGCCTTCGACGGGCTGGGCGCCGCTTCGTTCCCGGCGCTGCAGTCCACCTTCGACGGCCTGTATCCCAAGGGGCTGCAATGGTATTGGCGCGGAGACTTCTTCCGCACGGTGCCCGACGGCGCCGTCGCGGCCCATGCCCGCTTCGCCCAGGAGCTGCCGACCATGCATTCCACGATGCACCTGTACCCGATCGACGGCGCGGTCCATCGGGTGGGCCAATCCGAGACCGCGTGGGCGTACCGGGACGTCAACTTCTCGCAGGTCATCGCGGGCGTGGATCCGGACCCGGCGAATGCGGAGTTGTTGAAGCGCTGGGCCGTTGATTACTGGGACGCCACCCATCCGTACTCGGCCGGCGGCGCCTACGTGAACTTCCTGATGGACGAGGGCCAGGAGCGGGTGCGCGCCACCTACGGCCCGAACTACCAGCGGCTGACCGAGGTCAAGGCGCAATACGATCCCGGCAACGTGTTCCGCATCAACCAGAACATCCGGCCGGCGCGCTGAACTGTTGCGGCTACGGCGTTTTGAGGAAGACGTCGTTGAGTGTGACGGTGCGCAGGTTGCGCTCGCGGATGGTGTCGACGAGCTGCGGGTAGACGTGCGTCACGGGCAGATGATTGAGGTGCCCGATGACGATGGCCTGCGGCGTGAAGTACTGATCGGCCATCTGCACGATGTACTCCTCGGTGATCAACGTCGAATCCGACAGCGAACCCGACCATAACGTCGGCACGGTGTAGCCCAGGTCGGCGGCCACGGCGTCGACGACGGCATTGCGCTTCGCGTACGGCGGCCGCCAGTATGGCTTTGCGCCGATGCCGTACGTTTTCTTCAGGAATTCGTCGTTGCGGCTGAGCTGTTGGGCCACTTGCTCTTTGGGCAGCGTCGTGAGGTCCGGGTGTGACCACGTGTGGTTGCCGAGTTGGATCTGTCCGCTGTCGACCAGGGGCCGCAGCATCTCCTTGTTCTCGGTCCAGGAGTCGTAGGTGCCGTTGACGAAGTACGTCAGCCGCACGCCGGTGTCTTTGGCGAACTGGGTGTACGCCCGCACCACCTCGCTGTTGACCCCGTCGTCGACGGTCAGCGCGAGCAGGTCGCCCTCGCCGGGGATCTTCATCAGCGCGCCCCCGCCGGGCAGCGGGATGCGGGCGCTCAGCGGCGGCGGCGGCAACAGCGCCGTCGGGGCGGTCGGGCCCGAGGTCGCGGCGCCGGAAGCCGCCGGCGCCTGAGCGAACGTTCGCGGCTGCGGATCGACCACCAGTCGGGCCGCGCCGACGCCGGCGACGACCGACGCGGCGAGCGAACCGAGGAACTGGCGGCGATTCATCGCGGGCAGGCGAAGGCCCGGAGCAATCGTCGGACGGGGTGATCCGGACAGGGCCCGGTGTTGGCTGCGCCGCTGCGCGCTTGGAGCCGACCCCCGGAGGGGCCGCCCGTCGTACACAAAATCGCCAGCCATCAGCAGCGAACCGTACCACTACCAGGAACAATATGTCGGATGCGTTACGGGAGGGTCAGCTGTGAATTTCGCGATCAGTGTGATTCCGTGCCGCCGCGTTGGGGCAGCTGGACTGGCTCGGCGGCGGGTGTCCCCAGCGTCGAGGCCAGCCAGGGCAGCGCCGCCTCAAACGCCCCGGCGGCAAACGGCCAGTCATGCTTGCCCGGCTGACTGACCACGGCGCAGGTGATGCCGTTGGCGCTGGCCGCTGCGCACAACGCGTTGGCGGCGGCGTCCTGGCCCTCCGGATTGGCGGCGGGGTCGGTGCTGGGAGCGCTCCCGGTGGGGTTGGCCTCCTCGGCGACGTTGCGCGGCTCCGACGATCCCGGAACGTCGAACCAGCCCGACAAGCCGGTGTAGCGACCATGCCGCGCGATCACCGTGAGCGGGTCGAATGCCGCCCAGGCGGCGCGGTCGCCGCCGAACAGTTTGGCGATCGTCTGATCCTTGGGGCCGACGTTCGGGCTGCGGTCACCGGCGATGTCCACGAACGCGCTGAACAGCTCGGGATGCATGACGGCCAGGTCGACCGCGCAGGTGCCGCCCATCGACCATCCGGCGACGCCCCAGTTGGCCCGGTCGGCGCTGACGCCGAAGTTCGACACCATGAACGGCACGATGTCCTTGGAGAGGTGATCGGCGGCGTTGCCCCGGCTGCCGTTGACGCACTCGGTGTCGTTGTCGAACGAACCGGTGGGATCAACGAACACCAGCACCGGCGAGAAGCCGCGATGGGCGGCGGCGAAGTTGTCGATGGCGGTGAACGCGCCGCCAGGGCCGAGCCAGTCTGCCGGGGTGTTGAACGCCGAGCTGATCATCATGACCGCCGGCAATCGAGGCGGCGGATTGCTGTTGAACCATGCCGGCGGCAGATAAACCAGTTCCCGGCGGTGGCGAAAGTGCGAGGCGTTGTCGTCGATGTCCACCGGCACCACCACGCCCTTGGTCGGCCTGGTACCGGCGACCTGCATCTCGGTGACCCGCAGCCGGTCGATCTGGTCGGGCAACGGCACCGAGGTGAGCTGGTTCCAGGCGGCAAGCGCCGTCGGGAAGTAGCCCACCCAGCCGTTCAACGCCAGCGCCGCGCACAAGGCGCACAGCGGTATGGAGAGCACCGCTACCCCGCGACGCCACCAGCGGGCGCCCCGCCAGCCCACCAGGAAGACCGCGGCGGCCAGGCCGCTCAGCGCGATCCACAGCCACAGCGTCGTCGGCGCCGGGTCCCCGGCCACGCCGAGCGACGTGATGTACCAATACGCGAGCGCGGTCACCGCGACGGCCGCGATCAGGGCCACGGGCAGCACCCGCTTCAGCCAGCGCGGCGCACGCCACTGGATCGCGATGATCAACACCAGCAGCGTCAGCCCCTGCACGGCAGGCGGAAACCAGCCGTGCAGCAGGGACAGTCGTCCGAAGAATTGGTCCAACGGTCGTTGCCTTTGCTGAGTCGATCGCTGCGTGGGCGGACCCGTGGTCTTTTCGAACGCGGGGGGTCGCAACAACTATCCCACACCGGTCCCACCCGCCCGCCTGCCAGCGTGGCGTGTGGGCGCGGTGATCTAGGCGGCCGTGACGCTGCTGAACGAGCGCAGCCGCAGGCTGTTGGCGACCACGAAAACGCTGGAAAAGGCCATCGCGGCGCCCGCCAGCATCGGGTTGAGCATGCCGAGTGCGGCGAGCGGGATCGCGGCGATGTTGTAGCCGAAGGCCCAGAACAGGTTGGCCTTGATGGTGCTCAGCGTGCGCCGGGACAGCCGGATCGCATCGACCGCGGCGCATAGGTCACCGCGCGTGACGGTGAGGTCGGCGGCTTCGATCGCGACGTCGGTGCCGGTGCCCATTGCCACCCCGAGGTCGGCGGTGGCCAGAGCCGCGGCGTCGTTGACGCCGTCGCCGACCATCGCGACGACCTTGCCTTCGCACTGCAGCCGCCGGATGGCGGCGACCTTGTCGGCCGGCAGCGTCTCGGAGACGACCTGCGTGATGCCGACCTGGTCGGCGATCCGATCGGCGACCGTCGCGTTGTCGCCGGTCAGCAGGATGGGCGTCAGGCCCAGCCGCTTGAACTGCCGGACCGCTGCGGCGCTGGTCGGTTTGACGGTGTCGGCGACCACCAGCACCCCGCGGGCGCGGCCGTCCCAGCCGACGGCGACCGCGGTTTTGCCCGCACTCTCGGCGCGGGCCTTGCCCGCCGACAGCGCGCCGTCCAGCGGCTGGCCCCAGTCGGCCAGCAGGCTCGCCCGCCCGATGACGACGGTGCGGCCGTCGACGTCTCCTCGCACGCCGCTGCCTTCGAGGCTGGCGAAGCGCTCGGCGGGGGGCAGGGCACCGAGCTCGGCTTTCGCGGCGTGGGCGATGGCTCGAGCGATGGGATGTTCGGACGCATCCTCGAGCGCACCGGCGTAGCGCAGCAGCGTTTGGCGGTCGGTCCCCGGCCCAGTGATCACGTCGACGAGAGTCATCTTGCCGGTGGTAACGGTGCCGGTTTTGTCGAGCACGATCGTGTCGACCCTGCGGGTGGACTCCAGGACTTGGGGCCCCCTGATCAGCACTCCGAGCTGAGCCGCGCGGCCGGTGCCGACCAGTAGTGCGGTCGGGGTCGCCAGGCCCAGCGCGCACGGGCAGGCGATGATCAGCACCGCGACGGCCGCGGTCAGTCCCGCGATGAGTGGGAAGCCCAGCGCGACCCACGCACCGAGCGTCGCCAGGGCGATGCCGATCACCACGGGGACGAACACGCCGGAGATGCGGTCGGCGAGCCGCTGCACCTCGGCCTTGCCCGATTGGGCCTCCTCGACCAGCTTGGCCATGTGCGCGAGCTGCGTGTCGTCGCCTACCCGGGTGGCGCGGACGACGAGGCGCCCGCCGGCGTTGACCGTGGCCCCGGTGACGGGGTCGCCCTCGCCGACCTCGACGGGGACGGATTCGCCGGTGAGCATCGAGGCGTCCACGGCCGACGAACCCGAGACCACGATGCCGTCGGTGGCGATCTTCTCCCCGGGCCGGACCACGAAGTCGTCCCCGACGGCGAGGCGGTCCACGGGGACGCGGGTTTCGGCGCCGTCCCGAAGCACCGCGACCTCCTTGGCGCCGAGCTCCAGCAGGGCGCGCAGCGCGGCGCCCGCCGTCCGCTTCGAGCGCCTCTCGAAGTACCGTCCGGCCAGCACGAACAGGGTCACCCCCGCGGCGACCTCGAGGTAGATGTTGCCGGCGCCGTCGGAGGGGCGGACGGTCAACTCGAAGCCGTCGCGCATCCCCGGTTCGCCGGCCGTCCCGAAGAACAGCGCATACAGCGACCACAGGAACGCCGCCAGCGTGCCGATCGAGACGAGCGTGTCCATGGTCGCGGTGCCGCGTTTGAGGTTCGTCCAGGCGGCGGCGTGAAACGGCCGGCCGCCCCACACGACGACCGGTGCGGCCAGGACCAGCGATGCCCACTGCCAATAGCGGAACTGCAACGCGGGCACCATCGCCATGGCGATCACCGGGCCGGCGAGGACGGCCGTGGTGATCAGCCGGGTGCGCAGAGCGCTCAGCTCCGGCCCGTCGGCCTGCGCGGTTGCTTCCCGTCGGGGCGGCAGCGCCGCCGTGTAACCGGCCTGTTCGACGGCCGCGATCAGCAACCGCGGGTCGTATCCCGAGGGGATCGTAAGCGCGGCCTTTTCAGTGGCGTAGTTGACGGTGGCGACCACGCCGTCGAGCCGGTTGAGCTTCTTCTCGATCCGGGCGGCGCAGGACGCGCACGTCATCCCCGCGATCTTCAGCTCGATTTGGCTCACCGGCGCAGCGCTCATGCCACCAGCACGGCCTCGTAGCCGGCCTCGTCCACCGCGCCGAGGACCGCGGCCGCGTCGACGGGAACAGAACTCGTGACCAGCAGCCTGCCCGTGTCGGCACTGACGTCCACGCGCTCAACACCGGGGAGGCGGCCGACCTCATCCTTGACGGCGGCCTCGCAGTGGCCACAGCTCATCCCGTCGACCCGGTATTCGCTCGTGGTCATGTCATTCCCTTCCTGATACCCCGGCGGGGTATGCCAATTGTCAACGTCCGCGTCCCCGCGAGGTATTCCCACACCGAGCCGTTGGCGCAACCGGGCGCCGGCGGGGAAACCTCGGAGGCAACGGGGCACCACCATTCTGCCTGGTGGAAGCCGCCAAGACCGCGGCCGGGATCGGCCACGACCGGCTCAGACGTAGCCCACGCCGATATCGACCGAAAGCTGGGTCGCCGTGACCAACCGGGACTGGTCGGAAACAAGCCAAGCGACGGCGTCGGCGATGTCCTCCGGCTGGGCGATCCCCTCGGGCAACAGCGGCTTGTGCAGGCCCCGCAAGTGCGGGTAGCTGTCGGCGGCGGCTTGCAGCGCTTCGCGCATGCGGCCGGTCCCCATCGGTGTCGAGACCGCTCCGGGGTTGAGGCTGTTGACGCGGATGTTGTGCCGGCCGAGCTCGGCGGCGAATGCGCGAGCCATCCCGACGACCGCGTGCTTACTCGCGGTGTAGTGGATCATGAACGACTGCATGTTGATGCCGGCGGCCGATCCGATGAGGATGATCGACCCACCGCGGCCGCCGTCGATGATGTGCTGAGCGCCGGCCATCACCGTGTTCCAGGTCCCGGTCACGTTGGTTTCGATGGTGTCGCGGAACGCTTCTGCGGTGATCTGATCCCACGGAGCTGGACTGCAGATTCCGGCGTTGGCAACGATGATGTCGAGACGGCCCAGTTCGGCCACCGCCGCATCGACGGCACCCTTGAGTGCCTCGAGGTCACGGATGTCGACGGCCGCGGTGATGACCCGTTTGTCGTTGGCGCTCACCAGCCGTGCCGTCTCGGCCAGATCCTCGGGTGTCGGCGAGTCATACGGAACGCTGGGCGGCAGCGGCCCGGCGATGTCGACCCCGATGATGTCGGCGCCCTCGGCGGCCAGGCGCACGGCGTGTGCCCGGCCCTGCCCCCGCGCCGCGCCGGTGATCAGGGCCACCTTTCCCGAAATGGATTGACTCATTGCTACTTTCGGCTCCTCTCGACGCGGGCTTCTCGCCGCGGCCACCCGCGGTGGGAATTCTGCTGTTCTGAGTTCGACTCGGCGAGCGTAGCGTCGAGTCGAAGCTGCCGGACAGCCGAAAGGAAAGATCATGACCGTCACCGTTGTCGACGCGGGCCCGCGGCAGGTAAGCCGGTCGGTCGAAGTGGCC
>NZ_LZKH01000258.1:0-16665 GCF_001672745.1 Mycobacterium sp. E1386 | reverse complement strand
TCCCGAAGCCGCCCACGATGGTTCCGGTGTCGGCGTTGTAGTCGTTGAAGAAGTTGCCGAGCGCGTTCGGCGAGGTGTGCAGGATGTTTTCCAGATCCATGTGGTGATCGACCAGGTTCTGCGTCACGTCGGCCAGCCGGGCGATCTGCTCGCTGGTCTGGTTGCGCGTCCCGGCGATGAAGCGCTGCACCTCGCCGAACGCGCTCGGCAACTTCTTCAACGACTACAACGCCGACACCGGAACCATCGTGGGCGGCTTCGGGATTATGAACTTCGCGAACCCGACGTGGGGCGGTCAGCTTCTGCTGTCCTTCCCGGGCTGCGACCAAATCGGAGCCATCGAGAACGTCACTGCGGTCGAATCGGGGAAGCTGTGTGCCCTATTTCTCGGTCCTGGCCTGCGGCTACTCAACTTCAACAACCTGCCAATTCCCATCAACATCTTCCTGCAGAAGTCCGTGGATCCGTCCAAAATCGTCTACAGCGAAGCCCGGCTGGCGCCCGGCGGTGAGGGCCCGAAACCTGGACCACCCGAAATCCCGCCCGCGGTGTCGGCCTACACCGGTTTGCCCGGTGATCCGGTTGGACCGCCGGGGGCGGTGCCGCCGGCGCCCATACCGGGCGCGGCGATGCCGCTGCCGCCCCCGCCGTCGACCCCGATGCCGCCACCTCCGCCCCCAGCGCAGAGCACGTCAGACATGCTGCTGCCGGCCGATCGGCCACAACAATGATCGCGCGGATCGCGGCGCGCCGGGTGTTTGCCATCGGCTGCTGTGTGGTGGTGACGGCGACGGGATGCGCATTCCACGGCCTGAATTCGCTGCCGCTGCCCGGCGCGGTCGGACGCGGGCCGGGGGCCAACATTTACCACGTCGAACTCCCGAATGTCGGCACGATGGAGTCGAATTCGCCGGTGATGATCGACGACGTCGTCGTTGGCAGCGTCGGCACGATGAGGGTGCAAGGCTGGCACGCGGACGTCGAGATCTCGGTGAAACGCGATGTCGTCGTCCCGGCCAACGTGGTGGCCACCGTCGGTCAGACCAGCCTGCTGGGGTCGATGCATGTGGAGCTGAATACGCCCCCCGGTCAACAGGGCAGCGGACGGCTGCAGCCGGGCGCCACCATCCCGTTGAGTCGGTCGTCCGCCTACCCATCGACGGAACAGACGCTGTCGTCGCTGGGCGCGGTCGTCAACGGCGGGGGGCTGGGACAGATCGGGGAGATCATCCACAATTTCTCCGCTGCTCTGTCCGGGCGCGAGGGCGCGGTACGTGACTTGATCACTCGTCTCGACACCTTCGTCGGAACGCTGGACGACCAGCGAAACAACCTCGTCGACTCCATCCAGGCGCTGAACCGGCTCGCCGGGACGTTCGCCGGCCAACGCGACGTTCTCACCCAGGCGCTGCAGAAGATTCCGCCCGCGCTCGATGTGCTGATCAAGGAGCGCCCACGGCTCACTGCCGCCCTGGACAAGCTCCGCGTCTTCAGCAACACCGCCACCCGATTGGTCAACGACACTCAGGCCGACCTGGTGAAGAATCTCAAGAACTTGGAGCCGACCATCAAGGCGCTCGCCGATGTCGGACCGGAGTTGGGCACGGCCGTCGCTGCTGGGTTCGTGTTCCCGTTCACCCAGAATTTCGTCGACCGGGCGGTCCGGGGCGACTACTTCAACCTGCACGTCGACCTGGATCTCTCGATTCCACGGCTCAAGCGAGGACTGATGCTGGGGACCCATTGGGGGCAGCTGGACCAGCCGGAGCCGCCAGCACCGGGGGAGCCGTATTACCTGAATTACACACACGATCCGCTGCATTCGCCCATCAGGCCGCCGTGGGTCGACCCGGCCAGCCTCCCCCCGCTGCCCGGGCCGCCGCCGGGTACGGCTCCGCTGCCCGGGCCGCCCCCGGCCGCGGCTCCGCCGGACGGGGCCCTTGGCCAAGCCCCGGCCCCCGCAGAGGCGCCACCGACGGGAGCGGGTGGATAGATGCTGACGCGCTTCGTTCGTATCCAGCTTGCGGTCTTCGCGATCGCGGGGACCGTCGGCGTGATCGCGATGGTGCTCTTCTACATCCAGGCGCCCACCCTGCTCGGCATCGGCCGGATGACGGTGACGCTGGAGCTGCCAGCCGCCGGTGGCCTGTACCGGTTCTCCAACGTGACCTACCGCGGGGTCCAGCTCGGCAAGGTTACCTCGGTGGGGCTGACTCCAACCGGCGCGAAAGCGACGCTGTCGCTTGCCACTTCGCCGAAGGTCCCCGCGGACCTGACAGCGGAGGTGCTCAGTGTTTCCGCGGTGGGTGAACAGTACGTCGACCTCCGGCCGAAGACCGATTCACCGCCCTACCTGCACGACGGTTCGGTAATCTCGGTGCGCGACAGCCGGATTCCGCAGCCGGTTGGCCCGATGCTCGACCAGCTCAATGCCTTGGTTCAGAGCATACCGAAGACCAAGCTCGGTCAGTTGCTCGACGAGTCCTTCCAGGGCTTCAATGGCGCCGGTTACGACCTGGGGTCACTGATCGATTCTTCGCAGACGTTGTCCCGCGACGCCAACGGCGTCGTCGATCGCACTCGGGCCCTGACCGAAGACACCGGGCCGCTACTGGACACCCAGGCGCAGACCACCGATTCGATCAGGACGTGGGCGCGTAGCCTCGCCGGCATCTCGGATGTGTTGGTGAACAACGATTCCCACTTCCGGACCATCCTGCAAAACGGCCCCGAGGCCGCGAACGAAGCTTCCCGTCTTCTTGAACAAATCAAACCGACGCTGCCGGTGCTGCTCGCCAACCTGACCACCATCGGGCAGATCGGCATCACCTACCACCCCTCGCTGGAGCAACTGCTGGTGCTGCTGCCCTCGGCGGTTGCCATCGAGCAGGCTGCTTCCCCCACCAATGATCCCGACGGTCTGGCCAAGGGCGACTTTGCGCTCACGATCGATGATCCGCCGATTTGTACTGTCGGATTCATGCCCCCCAACACGTGGCGATCCCCGGACGATCTCACCGACATCGACACCCCGGACGGGTTGTATTGCAAACTCCCGCAGGACTCACCGCTTTCGGTTCGCGGTGCCCGCAACTATCCCTGCATGGGCCACCCGGGCAAGCGCGCGCCCACCGTCGAAATCTGCAACAGCGACAAACCGTACATGCCGCTGGCGATGCGCCAGCACGTCCTCGGCCCCTATCCGCTGGACCCCAACCTGCTCTCCCAGGGCGTCCCGCCCGACGACCGGATCACCTCCAACGACAGAATCTTCGGCCCGGTGGAGGGAACGCCGCTGCCGCCGGGGGCGGTGCCGCGCGGCACACCGGCGGGGCCGCGGGGGGAAAATCCACCACCGGGAACGGTTGGAGCGGCTGTACCGCCCGCACCGTCGTCGGGACCACCTCCGCTGGCGCCCATGTCGAGAATGTCGGCTGACCTTCCGCCCATAGCGCCACTGGACGTTCCTGCGGCCGGCGAACTTCCTCCGCCCCCCGCCGCGCCCGCTCCTCCCGACGCCGCGCCGGCAGATGCGGGCGGCGGCGGTGGGCCGCAGGCGGCGCCGAGCTCATTCGGTGGTGGGGCCGGCAAGCCAGTGCCGCCGTCCGTCACCATCGCCCGGTATGACCCGCATACGGGTCGTTACGTCGGTCCGGACGGCAAGTTGTACCAGCAGTCGGATCTCGTTGCCCCGAAAGCACCCAAGACGTGGCAGGACATGCTCCCAACCTGAGGCCGCCCCGAAAAGTAAAGCTACGAAGGCCCGGTCAGCTCAGCTTGTCCAGGCGCAACGGCATCGTGATGTCAAGCCACTGGTTTTGCCCGCACGCACCGGACGGGCCGACCGTCTTGTCCTTTCCGGCGTAGGTCGACGACCCGAGCTGGTAGCCGCCGTATTGGTTGACCGGATAGAAGAAAAAGGTCTGCTGTCCGTTGAACGCGGTGCCGTCCTCGCATCGCTCCCAGTTCGGCACCTCGCGTTTGGCCTTCCACATCTCCCCGTCGTTCATGTAGAGAGGCGCCGTCCAGCCCTGGTCGCTGCTCAACGTGCCGTGGCATTCCTGGAACGTCTCGCATGTCGAGCTGATCGTCCACGTCTGGACGACCGTCGGCTCCCCGAAGTACTGATCGTTGCGCTGGGCATAATCGCCGATGGATGTAACGCGGAACGTGCCGTTGACGGCGACTTCTTCCTTGGTTGTCGCCCGAGCGATGGATGCCGTGCCCACACCACCAAATACGGTGGCAGCGACCAGCGTTGCGGTGGTGAGTGTTCGAACTGATCGCATCAGGCGCTCCTTGACCCGCTTCAACTAACCGCCATTGTTAATGCGGTATCAACATTGCGTGCGGCTATTCGTGTAATGAGATTAACACCGCTTCCGCTCCGACAAAATGGCGATCGAACCAAAATGGAAAGGGCTCACGCCAGCGGTTCCAACTTCGAGATCAGCCAGGAGCCCTTGACTTTCGTCAAGGTCACCCGGGCGCCGTTCGCGGTTGTCTGCGGTTCTGGCTTTTCCTTGCTTGTGGCGGTCTGGTTGATGAACACCAGCACCACTGCCGAATTCGGGTGCAGCTCCATAACCGCGGCCCGAACCACCTTGGCTGTCTCCGTGACGTGCTTCTGCTGTGCCAGCGCGGCGATCTGTTCTGTGAACTTGGTGTAGTAGGCGAGAAAATTACCGGTGAGATATGACTTCGCCTTGGTGAAATCACGGTTCAGGTGGTCGGGAGCGTACGACAGCACCGCCACCGAACCTTCTGACGCAGCCTGGATTGCCCGGCGTGCCGCCGCGTCGCCGACCTCTTGATCCGGCCGGTAGAGATGGAGGTACAGACCGGCGGCGACGCCCATCGCGGTAACGACCAACACGGTCGCAACTATCGAACGGCATCTCGCCAGGCACCGTAGGCTCCAGCGCTTGATCGTGGCCCGTCGGTTGTCGGGAGCCGATCCGGCGGAAGCCGATGACGACCCCGTCTCATCGGACGGTGCGGATTCCATGCTGTCCAGCGACGGCCCGGGCTCGACAGTCATGACAGGAAATCAACTTTCGACATCTTGAGCTGCCCGCCTGCGCGGTCCATCGTGACGCTGAGCCGAAATAAAGCCGGTGGCGGTTTGGCGTTATCCGGCCCGATGGCATCGGTTTTCGCCGCCACGAGCACGACTCCAGAATTGTCGCCCAACGACTCGACAGCGACGGCTTCCACGGTCACCTTGCTGCCGACCTTCGTGTCCTCTGCCTTCTTGACCATGAGCAGCGACATCGCCGACAGTTGGCTGTTGAGGTCACCGGTGGAGGCATCGATCATGCGCTCAACATCCCTCTTGGCATGATCGGGGTCGATCGACATCAGCGCCGTAACCCCTTGCCGGGCTGCGGAAGTGAACTCTGCCGCGAGCCGTTGCTTGTGCACCGTGGTGCGGTGCTGCGACACCATGTAACCGCTCGCTGCGAGGGAAGCGGAGAAGAGCGCGATGCCGACGGCGGTGGCTATGGTCTTCCGCCTCGGGCGCCGGAGCCACCGTGGCCGCCGCGGCAACCGTAGTCGTGCCCGGATCGACTTTGCGGGCCGCTGCTCGGCATCCTGGGAAGCGGCGTGGTCGTCCGCTTTCTCGGTTTCGGCTGCCCCGCGCAGCCGGGCGAGGCGTGCCCGAGCCGCCTGGGCGCGCGCTTCCGCCTCGGCAACTTCGTCTTCCGGATCGGTTTCCGGGATGGGCGCCACCGCGCCGGAGGCGACCCCTGAGCGCGACTGTGTTTCGTCGGGATCGGTGACGTCCGCCGGGTCATCGAACTGGTCGGCGTCGGGCCCCTCCGGATCGTGCACGGAGAAGCAGCTTATCACTTCGGCCCGGCCTCAACCGTGGCATCGGCCGCCGCCTTGGTGCCCCCCACATGCGGAAATGCGCGGTCGTCGCGGGGCGGGACGGCACCCCGCCGCGGTAGCCCGGCGCCGACGCCGTTCGGTCCGGGTGATCTTCTCCAAGGAGGAGAATTTTCTTTTCAGGTGTGGCAAAGTAATCGGGTGCGATTCATCGTGGCGATGGCTGCCGCGTTGCTCGGCGCCGGTGTGCTGGCGGCGCCGTCGTCGGCCGGGCCGACCGTTTGTGACTACCCCGCCTGCACCCCGGGCATCATGCCGCATCAGGTTTTGGGCGCGCCCTGTGACAACACCACCTACTACGCGTTCGGTGTAACCGACGGTTACGTTTCGTTCGCCTCGGAGCCCGGACGTCTGATGTTCTGCGGCTCGCCGAGGAGATACCAGCCGCGTTGGTTCCGGTCACCTCCGATGGCGGGAGTCAAGGACGAAGGCGCCGACTGCCAGAATTACCAGAACTACGTCGCGCAAGCGCCCGATGGCCTGTTCCTGATCTGTTTTGCCCACGACGGCGTTATGACCTGGGTCCGCGCCGACACCTAGCCGCTCTGGTCAGCCTTGGGGTCCCCGGGGCAGACCTAGCAGGCGCCGGCTCAAGTCGGTAACCCTGGCGAGCAAAGTGCCGTCGTCGATGTCTTCCACCAGCGGATGCATGACGGCGGTGGCGAGCGCGCCGGAGAACATGGCGGCCTCGATCCGCCCGTCCAGGCCCGCATCGCTCAGCAGCACCCGGTACAGGCGATTCATGAAAAATTGAAACGGCTTGTGCTCGGCCAGCAATCGAACGACCACAGGATCGAATTGCAGCGTGCGCACCAACCGGCGATCGCGAACGGCCATCTCAATCACGCGTACCAACAACGCATCTCGTGCTTGAGGCCCGTCGCCGTATGCCTCGGCCTCCTCGAGTGCCGGCTCGAGCCGGCCGAGCTCGCGCTCGGTCACGGCGATGACGATTTGCTCTTTGGTCCGGAATTGGTGGTAGACAGCGGCTTTCGTTATACCGACGGAGTCCGCGATCATCTGTAACGACGTACCGCTGACACCGTGCGTGGCGAACAGATCCAACGCGGCGTCGAGTACTCGCGTCCGGGCCGCGCTGTGCTCGATCAGCCCGAATTGTCCACCGGTGACCGGTTGGCGTGCTGTTCCCACCCACTGAGACTAGACGACGATATTGACTCCAAGCTAGCCGATCGGCTAGCTTCGGCTGACTAGCCGGGTGGTGACGGATCTCGTGCGGGAGGGAGCGCTGATGTCCGACGTCGACGGTGGCGATGCACGAGGCCAGGGGCTGACGCGGCCCGCGCCGCGCCGGACCGACGGCGAGCTGATCCTGCTCTGGACGCTGCCGATGGCGCTGCTGCTATGGGTCGCCTCGTTCCTTCTGTTTCCGGGCTTCAACCCGCCGATGTCGCCCACGATGCCGGCGGACCAGGTTGCCGCTTTCTATCGCGATCCGGCACACCTCCCGGAGATCCGGTACAGCATGATTCTGTTCAACTGGTTTGGCGTGTGCCTGGTGCCGATTCTGGCTCTCATCGTCTTGCAGATCCGCCGAATGGCTCATCGCACACCGATCTTCTCCTACGCGATGCTGGGCTGCGTGGCAGGCGGCCCGACTCTTTTCCTCGTTGCGAACGTCTGCTGGTTGCTGGCCGCCTTCCGCCCGGAACGCAGCCCGGAGCTGACCCAGCTGCTCAACGATTTCGGTTGGATGACCTTCACCATCCTGGTCCCGTTCTTGATCGGGCAAAGCGTAATCCTGTCCCTCGCAATCTATTTCGACGATCAACCGCGCCCGGTCTTCAACCGTTGGGTGGCCCATTTCAACCTCCTGGTGGCGGTCGCACTGGTGCCCGCGGCCTTCGTCGGTATCTCACTGACCGGCCCGCTGGCCTGGGACGGCTTCCTGTCCTTCTGGGTGAAAAACGTTGCCATTGCCGTCTGGATCGTCGTGATGGGCGTGGTGTTGGGACAAGCCATCTATCGGGAACGCGCCGAGAACCGAGGGCAGCCGGGCGAACTGGTCACCGCGTGAGCGGCGTGACCGCGGCGCCGAAGTCCCTGGCGACGCCGCCCCAGGGCCCACCGCATCAACGAATCGCATGGCATCTGCGGCACAATCCCAAGCGCGAGCTCTGGTTGGCGTGGTGGACGATGATCGTGTTCTACAACGTCTTCTTCCCGATGTTCTTCGTCGTGGCGCAAGTCCAGCCGCCGCCGCAGCCCACCTGGGACCTCGCGACGCAGGTCCACTGGTTCTCTGAACGCCACTTAGGCATACCTTTTGGCTTCGGTGTCATCTTCGCCATCAGCGGGATGATCGCGATCAACAATGCCCTCATCGCGTACTCGATGCGACGCATGTCCGTCAGCCGCGCGTTCGGCTATTCGTATCTGATCATCTATTCGCTCAGTGCGGTTCCCGGGATGCTGCTGCTCTGCATCGCGCTGATCGTCGGGACCCTGCGACCGGAACGTGACCCCGAAGCGATCGGATGGCTCTACGACTTCGCCTTCTTGTCGTTCGACGGGACGATGGGAGTGTTCCTGATCGGCTCGCTGATCTGGATGGTCGCGATTCTGCTCGACAAGAATCGGGTGTTCCCTAAGTGGTTTGGCTATCTCAATCTGTGCAACGCCCTGACCGAGGTTGTCGTGTCACCGTGCTGGATCTTCCAGCGGGGGGTGTTGGCCTGGAACGGTCAGATCGCTTGGTGGTTGGACATGGTCGTGTTCGGCGTCTACCAGGTGACTTTCATCGTCATGCTCTTTCAAATGATTCGCCGTGAGGACTTCGGCACCGGGCCGCTGCCCGAGCTGCCGCGTAAATGGAAAGCCGGGCACGCCGATGTCAGGGCCGCGGCCTGATGGCTGAGCTCAGCGAAGCGCCCCAAAGTGCCCGATTCGTGCCGGGGCAACCCGACATGTGGGCGTTCGTGTTGTTCGAGACGCTGGTTTTCACAGGGTATTTCGGCTTTTACCTGTTCTACCGCGCCCGAAGTCCCGAGCTCTTCCTGCACGCGCAGGCCCACCTCGACCTACGTGTCGGGGTTGTCAACACCCTGGTTCTGCTGCTGAGCTCCTGGTCGGTGGCGCGTTGTGTCCAGTCGGCGCGGGCCGGTGCCTACCGCGCGGCGCTGCGCGAGGTGTTCATCACGGCCGCATTCGCAGCGATTTTCCTCTTCTTCAAGGTCTTCGAGTGGGCCCGCTTGGTGCGCACGGGAAATGGATTGAACAGCAACGACTTCTTCACCTACTACTTCTTTCTCACCGGCATCCACTTCGTGCACCTGCTGATCGGCTTCGTCGCCCTCGGCGTCATCGTCTACCAACTTCGCGAAAAGACCCGAAAGGCGCACGAAGCAAACGAATCGCAGCAGCTCGTCGAAACCTGCGCGACCTATTGGCACACCGTTGATTTCCTCTGGGTGCTGATTTTTGCGCTGCTCTACGTGGTGAGGTGATCGGAATCAAGTTCAACAAACGACTGCTGATGGTATGGACGATCCTGGCGGCCCTCACCCTTGGCTACCTGTGGATAGACCACTCCGCGGGAGGCCGGGCCGGCACGCTGAAGTCAAGTGCAATGGTCACGTCGAGCGTCATAGTGATCGCACTTGTCAAGGTGCGCATCATCTTTCGTGAGTTCATGGAGGTCCGAAACGCTCCGGTGCTGCTGTGCCGGCTTACCGACGCGTGGGTGGTGCTGATGGCCGCCGCCCTGCTCGGCTGCTACTTCGTCGGCATGACGCTTTGACTCAGCCCACGGACGCGATCGCGTCCGCGGTGGTGAATTTCAGGTGCAGGTCGCTCAGGCCCCGCAAGATGTAGGTCGGCTCGTAGGTGTAGCGACGATCGGCGGCCGGCCCGTGATGGACCTCGTTGATTTCGATGTGCGGCATCCGGTCCAGGATCCGTTCGATCGAGACACGCCCCTCCACGCGGGCGAGCGGCCCACCGGGACACGAGTGCACGCCCCGCGCAAACGCCATGTGTTCGCGAACGTTCTTGCGGCGCAAGTCGAACTCGTGCGGGTTGTCGAACCGGCGGGGGTCGCGGTTGGCGGCGCCCGGTAGCACCATCACCACGGTGCCGGCGGGGATCTCGACACCGCCGACGCTCGTTGCCCGGCGGGCCAGACGCGAATCGCTCTTGACGGGGCTGTCCATGCGCAGCGATTCCTCGATGAACGCGGGGATCAGGCTGCGGTCCTCGCGCACCTGTTGCTGGATGTCGGGGCGATCGCCGAGCACCTGCAGGGCGGCGCTGAGCAGCTTGGCGGTGGTCTCCTGTCCGGCGGCGAAGAGGAACGTTGCCGAGCGGACCACCTCGATCACCGGTGGCGTCGAGCCGTCCGGATACTTCGCTTCCGCCAGGAAGGTCAGCACGTCGCCGCGGGGCGAGCGCCGCCGATCCTCGATGTAGTTGCAGAACTTGTCGTCGAGCCACTCCAGTGGGTTGATACCGACCGACTCGTGATCCAACGCGCCCACCCGCGCTTCGGGGCGATCGGCGCCCAGGACCTTGCGAAACTCCTTATGATCCTCTTCCGGCACGCCAAGTAGGTCGGCAATCACCAAGGTGGCGAAGGGCTTTGAGTACTCGGCGATGAACTCGCACTCGCCGTTGCGCAGGAACTCGTCTAGCTGGCGGTCGGCGAGCCGCCACATGAACTCCTCGTTTTGCTTCAGCCGGCTTGGAGTCAGCAGCTTGGCCAGCACGGAGCGGGCCTTGGTGTGCTCCGGCGGATCCATGGTGACCATGTGCTCGAACATCGGAAAAGAGCTGCGGTGCGCATCGATCTGGGGACCGATGTCGTCGCCTTCGGGCGTGAAGGGCAGCGGCGGGAACGGTCCGCCGAGGGCGACGATGTTGGAGAACGTCTCCGGATCCTTGTAAACCTCGCAGGCTTCGTCGTAACCGGTGACCGCGACGACGCCGTAGTGCGGCAGCCGCAGCACCGGGTTCTGACCGCGCAGGTAGTCGAAGTAAGGGTGCGGATCTGGGACCAGGGACGGATCGGTGAAGAAGTCGATCGACTCATAGTCACTCATCGGATTGCGTCTCCCCTGGGCTGGATTACCGGCGGTGTACGGCGGCAGGTTTGGCGCCGCCCGATTTCGAGAACCGAAATTGTGCTGAGCACCTGCTTAGCATGACGGTAATGTCAGGGTCAAGATCGAGGGCGCCGCACCGCGATACGATCCGTGGGGTCGATACGGGGATGGCACACACTACGGAGCGGGGACATGACATCGGCTCGCAGGATTGGAGCGCCGGACGCGAAGAATCGCGGCCTGCTGCTCGACGCGGCCGAACAGCTGATGCTGGAAGAGGGCTACGCCGCCGTCACGTCGCGTCGCCTCGCCGGCAAGGCCGGGCTGAAGCCCCAGTTGGTGCACTACTACTTCCGCACCATGGAGGACCTGTTCCTCGAAGTCTTCCGGCGCCGCGCCGAGGAAGGCCTGCGGTTTCAGGCCGCAGCGCTGCAGTCGCCGCAGCCGTTGTGGGCGCTGTGGAGATTCGGCACCGATCCGGGGTTCACCCGCATCTCCATGGAATTCATGGCGCTGGCGAACCATCGCAAGGAGATGCGAGCCGAAATCGCTTACTACGCCGAGCGTTTCCGTGACGAACAGCGCGAAGCGGTGGCGGCCGCGCTGCAACGCTACGGCGAGGACACCTCCGAGATGCCGCCGGTGGTCTGGACGGTGCTGATGACCAGCCTGTCGCGGATGCTGGTGCTCGAGCAGGCGATCGGCATGTCCGGCGGGCACGCCGAAACCATGGCGCTGGTCGAGAGCCACCTGCGCCGCCTGGAAGGCGAGCCGCAACCCATCCCCGGTATGCCGCGTGCCTGGGTGGTTCACCAGTTGCGCAGCGAACAGAGCACGCCCTTGGGGCCGTCCTTGGATACCACGACGGACCCGTCGACCGCCAAGTCGCAGTGAAGCCCAGGCGTGCCGGGCTCGGTGCCCGTGCTCGCCACGACCATCGCGTAATCATTGGGGTCCGACATGTCCAGATCGAAGCTCCACGGTTTGCCCGGGGCCAGGTCGACATCGACATGCGGTGTGAACGAGTAGGGGTTGTGGCTGTAATCGGAGAACTTCTCCGGCTGGTGGTCCAGGTAGTAAATGTCGGTGTAGATGGGATTCTGCGCGGTGACCGTGTAGGTGACGTGATGCATGACCGGGTCGGCATGGGCGTGGCCGGCGCTCACGAGTGAACCGGTCGCACCCGCCAGCGCTGCCGACAAAGACAGTGCGCACACGCCCAACCGTCTGACCGTCATTTCGCTCCTCCGGCCGCCCGTCGCGCACTCGTCGTGCGGTTCATCACCCGCTCTGCGGCCCGCCAGTGTGCGTCGGCAACCCACAGCCGTGCGAAGGATGCTATCGCTTCGTCCGCCGAAACTCCGCTGATCACGCGCTTTATCTCGGTTGCGGGGTGGCGGGCCAGCGACCTCGCGATGGACTGCCATCCTTCGTCGAAGGACGCGCGGGGGAACACCCGGTCCACCAAGCCGATTCGCTCGGCCTCGTCCGCGGTGAGGGCGGTGCCGGTGCCGGCCAACAACAGCGCCCGGCTCTTTCCGACCAGCTCCGCCAGCCGCTCGGCGCCGCCCCAGGCCGGCATGATCTCGAGGTCCACCTGATTGAAGGCGATCTTGATGTCGTCGGCCGCCAGCCGGATGTCGGCGGCGACGGCAACCTCGGCGCCGCCGCCGAAGGCGTGGCCGTTCAGCGCGGCGATCACCGGGGCCGGGAAGCTGGCCAGTTGGTCACAAATCGCGCGCATCCGCTTGGCCATTGCCGCGGCATCCTCTTCGGTCCGCAGAGCGCGCAGCTCTTTGAGGTCGCCGCCGGATACAAAAGCCCGATCACCGGCCCCCTTGATCACCAGGGTCTTGGCGCCCGCCGCGGCGTCGAGCGCCTTCTCCAGCTGCTGCATGGTGTCCAGCGCGATGGCATTGCGCGCGTGCGGGCGATCGATGGTCAGCACCGCTAACCCGTCATCGATCTCCAGGTCCACCATGCGTGATCGCTCCTTGGAAAGACAGACGGGATTGGCATTCTCTCGGTGCGAGAATAACATCGTCGCCGCAGGCCGAAGAGCTATCGTCAGCGAAGACAGGGGCGCCCATGCGGGATCGAATTGCGGCAATGCTCGCGGCGTCACTGGGGGTCACCATGCTCGGCGCATGCACCCCGCGGCCGCCGACCCAAATCTCCAGCACCGCCTCCGTGACCGTCAATGGGACCGACACGAAGTTCAACGTCGTCAAATGCGGTCAGCGGGAGTGGACCCGGACGATCGACATCGGCGGCGACTTCTCCGGAGCAAATGTCGTGATCGACGAGCGAGCCGACCCGGTTTCCGCCGAGTCGGTCCACATCCGCAATCTGGGCAACTTCACCGGCATGTACTCGCGCGGGGGCGAAGGTGACGCGGACATGAGTCTGAACGGCGGCAGGTTCACCATCACCGGCACCGCACACGGCTCCAAGGCCGACAAACCCAGCGAACCCACCACGGCCACCTTCAAAATCGTCATCGCTTGCTGATCCGCCCCTGGCGATCCACGGGGTGCGTTGCGGTTCGACACCTGCAGAGAATACAATTCTCAAAAATTGCGAAGGAGGATTTCATGGGCCAGTTGTCGCACAGGGTGGACGTCCCGTTCCCGATCTTTGACGCCGATAACCATCTCTACGAGCCGCCGGAGGCGCTGACCAAGTTCCTGCCCAAGGAGTACAAGGACTACGTCCAGTACGTGCAGATCAACGGTCGCACCAAGATCGCCATCCGCGGCCAGATCAGCAACTACATTCCCAACCCGACCTTCGAGGTCGTCGCCAGGCCCGGGGCCTGGGAGGAGTACTTCAAGTACGGCAACCCCGAGGGCAAGAGCAAGCGCGAGCTGTTCGGCGAGCCGATGCGCGCGATCCCGGCGTTCTTCGAACCCGGCCCACGCCTGGAGACGATGAACGAGCTGGGCCTGGACAAGACCCTGATGTTCCCGACCTTGGCCAGCCTCCTGGAGGAGCGGCTGCGTGACGACCCGGTAGCCATCCACGTCCTGATCCATGCGCTGAACGAGTGGCTGGACGAGGTCTGGGGCTTCAACTACCAGAACCGCATCTTCACCACCCCGGTCATCACCCTGCCCATCGTCGAAAAGGCGATCGAGGAGCTGGAGTGGGCGGTCAAGCGTGGCGCCCGCGCCATCCTGGTCCGCCCGGCGCCGGTCCCCGGTTTCCGCGGTCCGCGGTCGTTCGCGGTACCCGAGTTCGACCCGTTCTGGGAGCGGGTCGTCGAGCACGACGTGCTGGTGGGCATGCACTCCAGCGACAGCGGCTACTCGCGGTACACCTCCGAGTGGGACGGCGCCGAGCAGGAGATGCTGCCGTTCCAGACCAACGCGATGGGCATCCTCAACGAGTGGCGGCCCATCCAGGACGCGGTGGGCTCGTGGGTCATCCACGGCGCGCTGTATCGCCACCCGAAGCTGAAGGTCGCGATCGTCGAGGCCGGTTCGAAGTGGATGACCCCGCTGCTGGACGGCCTCGCCGAGGTCTTCCGCAAGGCCCCGGAAGCGTTCCCCAGCGACCCGGTCGAGATGGTGAAGAGTCGGATTCACGTCAGCCCGTTCTTCGAGGACGGCATCGACGACCTGGTCAACCTCGTCGGTGTGGATCAGGTGCTCTACGGCTCGGACTGGCCGCACCCGGAGGGGCTGGCGGAGCCGACCTATTACATCGAGGCGTTGTCGCACCTGTCGACCGACGACCAGGCGAAGATCATGGGCGGCAACCTCGCTCGGCTCGTCACGGTGTGACAGACCGGCCAATCGGACCTGACTGGCAGACCATCCCCGAGATGGTCTTGAGCGCGGCGGACCGCTTCGGCGACGCGGAAGCGATCGTGGACGGTCCGCTGCGCTTCACCTTCTCCGAAGTGGTGGCGCGAATCCGTTGCGCCGCAGGTGCCTTCGCTGAGCTCGGGATCGGAAAGGGTGATCGGGTCGCCATCTGGGCGCCCAACTCGGCGGAGTGGATAATCGCGGCCTTCGGACTGCTCACCGCAGGCGGCGTGCTGGTTCCGGTCAACACCCGGTTCAAGGCCGACGAAGCCGGCGACATCATCACCCGCAGCAAGGCAAAGGCCGTCCTGGTCCAGAAGGGCTTTCTCGGGCAGGATTACACCGCGCCCGCCGGGATACCGGCCATCGATCTGAAATCCGGCTTTCTCTCCGGCGGCTCCCCGTTCGAATGCGCGGTGGGTGGCACCGACATTGCCGACGTCATCTTCACCTCGGGCACGACCGGCCGCCCGAAGGGCGCGATGATGAACCATCGCCAGACGCTGCGGATGTACGAGGAGTGGGCGACGCTCGCGGATCTGCGCCCGGGTGACCGCTATTTGCAGATCAACCCGTATTTCCACACGTTCGGCCTGAAAGCGGGGCTGATCACGTCGTTTCTCCGCGGTGCGACCATGCTGCCCGTCGCGGTTTTCGACGTCGACACGGTGGTGAATTTCGTTGAGCGCGAACGTGTCACGATGCTGCCCGGTCCGCCGACGCTGTACCACTCGTTGCTGACGGTCGGCGACAAGTCCAAGCTCTCGACGCTGCGGGCGGGCGTGACCGGCGCGGCCGACATCCCCGTGGAACTGGTCCGTCGCATCCACGGCGAATTGCCCTTCCAGACGTTGATGACCGGGTACGGACTGACCGAGGCGGGCAACGTCACCCTGTCTAGGCCCGGCGATTCGTTCGAGGACGTGGCCACCACCGCGGGGCTGCCGTGCGAGGGGGTAGAGGTGCGCATCGCCGGGGACGGCGAAGTGCTGGTCCGCGGCTACGGCGTCATGCAGGGATACCTGGACGACCCGGAGGGCACCGCCGCGGCGATCGACACGGACGGTTGGTTGCACACGGGCGATCTGGGCCGCCTCGACGCGTCGGGCCGGCTCCGGATCAATGGCCGCAAGAAGGACATGTTCATCGTGGGCGGGTTCAACGCCTACCCGGCGGAGATCGAGGGCTACCTACTGGAGCATCCGGCGGTGGCGCAAGCCGCGGTCGTCGGTGTCCCCGATGACCGGCTCGGCCAGGTGGGCAAGGCCTTCGTGGTAACGAAAACGCAGGTGTCCGAGGATGACCTGCTGATATGGTGCCGAGAGCGGATGGCTGGATTCAAAGCGCCGAGATCCATCCAGTTTCTCGACGAGCTGCCGCTCAATGCCACCGGGAAAGTGATGAAGGATCAACTCCGTTGAGTGACGGCGACATTCATTCGATGGTGATCGCGTCGGACTACCGCGTTCCGGATCCCAGCCGGGTATGGCCTCTGCTCGAGCGCAGGAAAGCCGCCCTGGCCGACATCGGCGCCCACCACGTCCTGGTCTACACCTCGACGCACGACTACGGCCGCGTGCTGGTGATGATCGGAGTCCACAGCCGCGAGCCGATTGTGGAGCTGCTGCGCTCGCGGGTCTTCTTCGACTGGTTCGACGCGGCAGGCGTCGACGACATCCCGGCGGTCTTCGCCGGCGAGATCGTCGACAGGTTCGTCCGGGCGCCGGCCGCGACGCCCGAGGCACCCGGCGTCGTGGTCGCCACCATCGCCTCCGTGCACGACGTGTCCGCGCTGGCCGCCGAAGTCGCTTCGGCCACCGACAGATTCGTCGCGGCCGGCATCCGCAAGACCTGGATCTTCCAGGCCTTCGACGATGAGCACGAGGTGCTGATCATGTCGGAGC
>NZ_LZKH01000257.1:0-6682 GCF_001672745.1 Mycobacterium sp. E1386 | reverse complement strand
TGCCGGTGTTGATGCCCCAGTTGCCGCCCGACTCGCAACGGGCTACCTGGTCCCATTCGCCGTCGGTGGCCGCGGCCGCCTGGCCGGCCAGAGCGATGCTGCCGCCACCGAGGACCGCCCCGGTGACGGCGATCTTGGCGACGCTGATGTTTGACGTGCTGGGCTTACGGTGACGTCCACTCATAGGCCGTGAAGGATCCTCTCGTGTCACGCGCCTGCGAGGTCAGCTGTCGGGTTCGGGTTGGAGAGGCCACCCGGCCGTCATCGAACTCAGTGCGTATCCACTGCGAAACGACGTCGGCTTCACCCCAAGGGGCCGCATGCGGCCCCAGTCCGATCACGGTGGACCGGTGGGTCCCCCGCCTCCATCCACGTAGGTCGGTGGGCCCCTGCCTATTGGATGGAGCTCGGCGCGATAGGGAGGGGAGGTCCGCCAATTCGGTTGTCTTGGCGAGCCTTCGGAGAAACGTAGCGGTTTCTGTTGGTCCCGTCACGTTCTGCGAAACCCGGCGTTTCCCTCTCGGCCATGTGCGAAAACCCGAGGAACACGCGGCATTCACGCAGGTCACTGAGCTCGATATCGGAGCGTGATTGTGCCGTTATCATTCCGTTACGTGACGCATTTCACAGTTTTAGCCGCCGGCGAAAGGCGGTAGAACGTCGATCGTGTTGCCGGCGCGTAACGTTGCGGTCTCGTCGCGGACCGCGACCCCGTCGCACAGGTAGGAGCATCTGCTCAACACGTCGGCGAGTCGAGACCCCCGGACGGCGAGGCGCCCAACCAGCTCGGCCACCGTCGTTCCCGGGCGTACCACCAGCGTCTCCGACTCGGCCCCCGCAGCTGCCCGCGCGGCCGCGAAATAGCGCACGGTCACCTGAATCCCGTCTTGCTGAACGGCGGCCTGACCCATCGGGCTAGCCACCGATCGCACTCATCGGACGGTCGGGCTGGATGAAGTTCGGGTCGTTGATGCCGTGACCGGCCGGCTTGCCCCACATCGCGACGCGCCACGCCGACTCGATCGCGTCGTCGGACGCACCGCCGCGCAGCAGGGTTCGCAGATCGGTTTCCACGGCCGAGAACAGGCAGCTGCGCACCTGGCCATCGGCCGTCAGGCGGGTGCGGTCACACGCCGAGCAGAACGCGTGGGAAACCGACGCGATGACGCCGAACTTCCCGCTGGGCGTGCCCGGGCCGGTGTCGACCAGCCACAGCTCGGCGGGCGCCGAGCCGCGCGGCGCCGGGTCGGGACGGAGCCGAAAGTGCGGGCGCAGCGCGTCGAGCACGTCGTCGGCGCTCAGCGCCGCGCCCCGGCGCCACTGGTGCCCGGCATCGAGCGGCATCTGCTCGATGACCCGCAATTGATAGCCGTAATCGAGGCAGAACCGCAGCAGCGCGACGACGTCCTCGCGACCGGTGACGGGGTCGAGCACGGCATTGACCTTGACCGGCGTCAAGCCCGCGTCGTGGGCGGCGGCCAGGCCGGCGAGCACCTCGTCGAGCCGGTTCCGTCGGGTGATCGCCGCGAAATGGTCGGGGTCCACGGTGTCCATCGAGACGTTGACGCGATTCAGGCCCGCCTGGGCGAGCGCGGCGGCCCGCCGTGCCAGCCCGACGCCGTTAGTGGTCAGCGAAATCTCTGGGCGCGGCCGCAGGCCGGCCGCCGCCGCGACCACTTCTTCGAGGTGTCGCACCAACAGTGGCTCGCCGCCGGTGAACCGCACGCTGGTCACCCCTAAACGGGTGACGGCGATGTGCATGAGCCGAGCCAATTCATCGGGGCGGAGCAGGTGCTCGCCGGGCAGCCAGTCCAGGCCTTCGGCCGGCATGCAGTAGGTGCAGCGCAGGTTGCAGCGGTCGGTCAGCGAGACGCGCAGGTCGGTGGCGACGCGCCCGTAGGTGTCGACCAACGGACCCGCGGTCGGCGCGTCCCGCGCGGCCTCACCGCCGGTGCGGCCGGGCACGGTGGGTAGGCCCAGTGCGGTCGGCGTCATGCTGCCGCCGGGAGGTAGTGGGACGGTGAACTGACCGGGACGATCTGCTTGCCCAGGGGCATCAACGAAACCGGGATCAGCTTGAGGTTGGCCAGCGCGAGCGGGATGCCGACGATGGTGACCGCCATCGCCAGCGCGCTGATCAGGTGACCGATCGCCAGCCATAGGCCGAACAACAGCACCCAGATGACGTTGCCGATCAGGGCCCCCGTTCCGGCTGTGGGTTTGTCGACGATCGTGCGGCCGAACGGCCACAACGCGTACGAGGCGATACGCAGCGACGCGAAGCCGAACGGGATGGTGATGATCAGCAGGAAGCTGACGAGCGCCGCAACCACGTATCCGGCGGCCATCCACAGGCCGCCGAACACGAGCCAGATGACGTTCAGGATCAGGCGCATATCTCCTCCACCGGTAATACCCAGCGTACCGAGTGGGCAATAACGGGGGTGCTCGCGAGGCAGGCACCCGAGTAGGATCTACAGACCAAACGGCGTCCTGCGCAGGCGGGACGCTTATTGTGTTGGCCATTCAATTGATCCGTTAGACAAGCAGGTGAGACCAGTGCCGACCGGCAAGGTTAAGTGGTACGACGCCGACAAGGGGTTTGGGTTCCTGTCGCAAGAGGACGGCGAAGATGTGTACGTCCGCTCGTCGGCGTTGCCCGCTGGGGTCGAGGGGCTCAAAGCGGGCCAGCGCGTGGAGTTCGGGATCGCCTCCGGGCGGCGCGGACCGCAAGCGTTGAGCCTCAAGCTGATCGAGCCGCCGCCCAGCCTCACCAAGTCCCAAGGCCGCCGCGAGACGCCCGTCGAGCACAAACACAGTCCGGACGAACTGCACGGCATGGTCGAGGACATGATCACGCTGCTGGAGGGCGCCGTGCAGCCCGAGTTGCGCAAGGGGCGCTACCCGGACCGCAAGACGGCACGACGGGTTTCCGAGGTGGTGCGGGCGGTCGCCCGGGAACTCGACGCCTAGCTCGTTCGGCGCCGGGCGCCCGGGTGCCGCCTCCCTGCGCGGAAGGGGTGAGGAAGTGGCGGTCACGGGGTATTCCCACCTCGCCACAGTCGTCGAGCGAGGAGGCTGCGATGGCACAGCAAGCGCACGTCACCGAGGAGCAAGCGAGGGCGCTGGCCGAGGAGTCTCGCGAAACCGGTTGGGATAAACCATCTTTCGCGAAAGAGCTGTTTCTCGGCCGGTTTCCGTTGGAGCTCATCCACCCGTTTCCCAAACCATCCGATGCCGACGAGGCGCGCACCCGCGCGTTTCTCGACAAGTTGCGCGACTTCCTCCGCAGCGTTGACGGCAGCGTGATCGAACGCGACGCGCAAATTCCCGACGAGTATGTGAAGGGGCTAGCCGAGCTGGGCTGTTTCGGCATGAAGATTCCGTCGGAATACGGCGGCCTGAACATGTCACAAGTGGCCTACAACCGGGCGCTGATGATGGTTTCGTCCGTTCATCCCAGCCTCGGTGCGCTGTTGTCGGCCCATCAGTCGATCGGAGTGCCGGAGCCGCTCAAACTCGCCGGCACCCCGGAGCAGAAGAAGAAGTTCTTGCCCCGGTGTGCCGCGGGCGCCATATCGGCGTTTCTGCTGACCGAACCGGACGTCGGCTCCGATCCGGCACGGCTGGCCTCAACAGCAACACCCGTCGAAGATGGGACCGCCTACGAACTCGACGGCGTGAAGTTGTGGACCACCAACGGCGTGGTCGCCGAACTGCTGGTCGTCATGGCCCGGGTGCCCCGCAGCGATGGGCACCGCGGTGGCATCAGCGCGTTCGTTGTCGAGGCCGATTCCCCCGGGATCACCGTGGAGCGGCGCAACAAATTCATGGGATTGCGCGGCATCGAGAACGGGGTCACCAGGCTGCACCGCGTTCGGGTGCCGAGCGAAAATTTGATCGGCCGCGAGGGCGACGGATTGAAGATCGCGCTGACCACGCTCAACGCCGGGCGGCTGTCGATTCCGGCGAACGCGACGGGTTCGTCCAAGTGGGGCCTGAAGGTGGCGCGCGAGTGGGCGGGGGAGCGCGTGCAATGGGGCAAGCCGCTGGCCGAGCACGAAGCGGTGGCCCACAAGATCTCGTTCATCGCGGCGACCAACTATGCGCTCGACGCGGTGCTCGAGCTCTCCGGGCAGATGGCCGACGAAGGGCGCAACGACATCCGGATCGAGGCGGCCTTGGCCAAGCTGTGGTCCAGCGAGATGGCGTGCATCATCGCGGACGAGGTCATGCAGATCCGCGGTGGTCGCGGCTATGAGACGGCGGAGTCGCTGGCCGCGCGCGGCGAACGCGCGGTGCCGGTCGAACAGGTATCGCGCGACCTGCGGATCAATCGCATCTTCGAAGGATCCAGCGAGATCATGAGGCTGCTCATCGCCCGGGAGGCGGTCGATGCCCACCTGTCTGCGGCCGGTGACCTCGCGAAGCCTGACGCTGGTTTGCGGCAGAAGGCCGCGGCGGCGGTCGGCGCCAGCGGATTCTACGCAAAGTGGTTGCCCCAGCTCGTTTTTGGAGAAGGCCAGCGACCCAGGGCCTACAGCGAATTCGGACCGCTGGCCTCGCACCTGCGGTTCGTCGAACGCTCCAGTCGCAAGCTGGCCCGCAACACCTTCTACGGAATGGCGCGGTGGCAAGCCAAACTGGAGCAGCGCCAGGGTTTCCTGGGGCGCATCGTCGACGTCGGTGCCGAGCTGTTCGCGATGTCCGCGGCCTGCGTGCGGGCCGAGGCCCAGCGCGCCGTCGACCCGGCGGTCGGTCAACAGGCCTACGAGTTGGCCGATACGTTTTGCCGGCAGGCCGCCCTGCGGGTCGAGGCGCTGTTCGACGCATTGTGGACCAATACCGACGACTGCGACGTCCGGCTGACCCGCGAGGTGGTTGGGAGCCGTTACACCTGGCTCGAGGACGGCATCATCGACCAGTCGGAGGGCACTGGCCCGTGGATCGCCCACTGGGAGCAGGGCGCATCAACCGAAACGAATCTGGCCCGGCGGTTTCTGGGTTCCTAGCCGACATTCGAGCGAAACAAGGGGAATATGGCCACCTATGTTGCCGGCGCGGGTGAATTCACCCGCGACACCAACTACATCACCACCCGCATCACCGCCGATGGGCGAGACGGCTATCCCGTTGAGCCGGGCCGGTATCGGCTGATTGTCGCCAGAGCGTGCCCCTGGGCCAACCGGGCCATCATCGTCCGGCGTCTGCTTGGCCTGGAAAGCGTTCTCTCCATTGGCTTTTGCGGACCGACCCATGACGAACGCAGTTGGACGTTCGATCTCGATCCGGGCGGGGTCGACCCCGTGTTGAAGATCCCGCGGCTACAGGACGCCTACTTCAAGCGCTTCCCCGACTACCCGAAAGGCATCACGGTCCCCGCGATCGTCGACGTCCCGTCTGGTGCGGTCGTCACGAATGATTTCGCGCAGATGACCTTGGATTTCTCGACGGAATGGGCCGCCTACCACCGCGACGGTGCGCCCGAGCTGTACCCCGAACGGCTGCGCGCCGAGATCGACGAGGTGAACAAGCGGGTTTACACCGAGATCAACAACGGCGTGTATCGGTGCGGCTTCGCCGGATCGCAACAGTCCTATGACGCCGCATACGACCGGCTGTTCGCCGCGTTGGATTGGGTTAGCGATCGCTTGGCCGATCAGCGATATCTGGTGGGCGACACCATAACTGAGGCCGACGTGCGGCTGTTCACCACGCTCGCCCGCTTCGACCCGGTCTACCACGGGCACTTCAAGTGCAACCGAAGCAAACTGAGCGAGATGCCGGTGTTGTGGGCGTATGCGCGCGATCTGTTCCAGACGCCCGGGTTCGGCGACACCATCGATTTCGTTCAGATCAAGCAGCACTACTACATCGTGCACGCCGACATCAACCCCACCCGCATCGTGCCCAAGGGTCCGGACCTGACGGGCTGGCTGTCACCGCATGGTCGAGAGGCATTGGGAGGAAAGCCTTTCGGGGATGGGACACCGCCCGGGACGCCGGTCGAAGGGGAGCGGGTGCCTGCCGGACACGGTGCCTGACCGGGCCGGGGAGCTTCGGCCTCGGCGCTCAATAGTTCAGGCGCACAGACCATTCCGCGTGCGGGACGTCGCGCAGCTCACCGGCCGGGTCCACCACGAGCGTCAGCAACTGCACGACTATCCCGACCAGCCGCCCGCGGTGCGGGTCGACCGGGGGGATGGTGACGGCGAAGCGGGTGTTCGGCCGAAAGATGGTGCTGGTGGTGTTGGTTGGGTCCTCGTACACCTGTAGCAAACGCCAGGGCGCCCGGTAGATCGCGTCGGGCACCGAGAGCTGCACCGGGTAGCGCTCACTGACCTTCAGCTCGCCCTGGGCTTGCGGCGTGTCACATTGGTCGAGGTTGAGCACGCTGCAGTACAGGTAGGGCCCCACCCTCGCGAGGTGGCCGTGTGAATACGCGCTGATCTCCGGGCGCTGCGGGCCGGACGGACGCGCCAGCAGCCAGGTGCCGACCCCGACGGCCACGCACAACAGAGTCATCAGGCCGGCGAGCAGCACGGCCACGCCGCGTTTCACTCAGGCACCACCGCCGGGCTGCCGCGGCGCACGCCCTCCTGCTCGACCATGACCGGCCTATTACCTCCGAGGCCCGGAATCAGTGAATTCCCTTGGAAGCTGACCAGTGTCTGCGCCAACC
>NZ_LZKH01000256.1:0-44437 GCF_001672745.1 Mycobacterium sp. E1386 | reverse complement strand
GCGATTGACGCCGGGTTCTCCGTCGAGGAACGCAAGATCGACATCGACGAATGGCAGAAGAAGGCCGCCGCCGGCGAGATCACCGAGGTGTTCGCCTGCGGCACCGCCGCCGTCATCACGCCGGTCTCGCACGTCAAGTACGGCGACACCGACTTCACCGTCGCCGGCGGCGGCCTTCTTCTGCCATTCGTCGATGTCGATCTTGCGTTCCTCGACGGAGAACCCGGCGTCAATCGCCAACTGCAGCAACGAATCCCGGGTGATCCCGGGCAACAGCGAACCGGACAGCTCCGGGGTGACCAACCGCGCGGACCCGCCGCTGCCGAACACGAAGAAGATGTTCATGCCGCCCATCTCTTCGACGAAGCGGCGTTCGACGGCGTCCAGCCACACCACCTGGTCGCACTGGTGTGCGGCGGCCTCGGCCTGGGCAAGCAGGGAGGCGGCGTAGTTGCCGCCGAACTTCGCCGCGCCGGTGCCGCCCGGGCTGGCCCGCACGTAGTCCGTCGACACCCAAACGGTGACGGGGTTGATGCCGCCCTTGAAGTACGCGCCGGCCGGTGAGGCGATCAGCAGATACCGGTACCGCTTGGACGGCCGCACGCCCAACCCGGGCTCGGTGGCGATGATGAACGGGCGCAGATACAACGCGTCTTCCCCGCCGGCCGACGGCACCCAGGCCTTATCGACGGCGATGAGCTGGCACAGCGAGCCCATGAACAGTTCGTCGGGCAGTTCGGGCATCGCGAGGCGCCGCGCCGACGACCGCATCCGCGCGGCGTTGGCCTCGGCGCGAAACGACACGATCGAGTCATCGGCCCAGCGGTAGGCCTTGAGCCCTTCGAAGATCTCCTGCGCGTAGTGCAGCACGATCGCCGAGGGGTCCAGTTCGATCGGGCCGTACGGGATGACGCGCGCGTTGTGCCAGCCCCGCTCCTCGTCGTAGTCGATCGAGACCATGTGGTCGGTGAAGTATTTGCCGAAACCGGGCGCGGCCAGGATGGATCCACGTTCGGCGTCGGTCGCGGGGTGGGCCGAACGTGAAACCGTGAACTCGAGGGAGCCGCTGGTCATGCGGCTGATTGTATATCCGCCTGCGACCGGGCTTTTCACCTGAACCGGCCGCACTAACGAGTTTTCGCGTCGACGAAGGGCGGCCGCACGACTTCACACTCGGCGGCGCGCCCGCGGATGTCGACGGTCACTCGCTGGCCGTCCTCGACGCCGGCGCCGGTGTCGATCAGCGCCAGCCCGATGCCGACTTGCAGCGTCGGGGAAAAGGTTCCCGACGTGGTGACCCCCACCGGCGTCTCGCCGGCGAGCACCGTCAGACCGGGCCGCAGCACACCGCGGCCGACCATCCGTAGGCCGCGCAGCAGCCGCGGCGGTCCGGCCTCCTTCTCCGCCAGCAGCGCGTCGCGGCCGAAGAACGCGCCCTTCTTCCAGCCGATCGCCCAGCCGCATCGGGCCTGCAGCGGCGAAATATCCAGCGCCAGTTCGTGCCCGTGCAGCGGGTAGCCCATCTCGGTGCGCAGCGTGTCGCGGGCGCCCAGCCCGGCGGGTTCGCCGCCGGCGGCGCCGACCGCCGCGGCCAGCGCGTCGAACACCACACCCGCGGATTCCCACGGCGGCAGCAGCTCGTAGCCGTGCTCCCCCGTGTATCCGGTCCGGCAGACCCGCACCGGGACCCCCGCGTAGGAGGCATCGGCATAGCCCATGTAATCCATGCCGGTCGGCAGGCCCAGCTCGCCGAGCACATCCGTCGAGCGCGGGCCCTGCACCGCGAGCACCGCGTAGGAGCGATGCTCGTTGGTGATCGTCAGACCCGCCGGGGCAGCCGCCCGCAGCGCCTCGACCACCGCGGCGGTGTTGGCCGCGTTGGGCACCAGAAAGATCTCGTCGTCGTCGACGTAGTAGGCGATCAAATCGTCGATGACGCCGCCGGATTCGTTGCAGCACAACGTGTATTGCGCCTTGCCGGGCCCGATTCGGCTCAGGTCGTTGGTGAGCGTCGAGTTGACGAATTCGGCGGCGCCCGGCCCGCGGATCAACGCCTTGCCCAGGTGGCTGACGTCGAACAGGCCGACGGCGTTGCGGGTGGCGTTGTGTTCGCTGACGGTGCCCGCGTACGACACGGGCATGAGCCAGCCGCTGAACTCGGCGAAACTGGCCCCCAGGTCGCGGTGGCGGTCTTCGAGCGGGCCATGCTGCAGGTCATCGGTCACGACGGTTCACCCTAATCGCGGCTGCTGGCACACTTGGGTGGGTGGTCGATTCCCCGGACTTCGAAGCGCTGGAGGCTGCCGGAATCGCTCGTGCGCGCGAACGGTCAGACCTGATCAAGTACCTCGACGAACTCGGCTTCAGCGTCGACGAAATGGTGGAAGCCGAGCAGCGCGGGCGATTGTTCGGGCTTGCCGGCGACGTCCTGCAATGGTCGGGCCGCCCGATCCACACGATGGCGACCGCCGCCGAGCAGCTCGGCTTGTCACCCGAGGAAGTCACCCACGCGTGGGGTCTGCTCGGCCTGACGGTCGCCGGCCCCGACGTCCCCGTGCTGAGCCAGGCCGACGTCGACGCGCTGGCGACCTGGGTCGCCTTGAAGACGGTGGTCGGCGAGGACGGCGCGTTCGGGTTGCTGCGGGTGCTCGGCGCGGCGATGGCCCGACTCGCGGAGGCCGAGTCGACCGCGATCCGGGCCGGGACTCCGGACATCCAGATGACCTACACCAACGACGAGCTCGCCACGGCGCAGGCGTACCGCGCGGTCGCGGAGTTCGTCCCCCGGATTTCGGCGCTGATCGACGTCGTTCACCGCCACCATCTGACCGGCGCCCGAACCCACTTCGAGGGCGTCCTTCGCGACACCTCGGCAAGCGTGGTGTGCGGCATCGGTTTTGCGGATCTGTCCGGCTTCACCGTGCTCACCCGCGCGCTGACCCCCGCCCAGCTTTCGGATCTGCTCAACGAGTTCGCCGGGACCGTCGCGGATGTGGTGCACCGCGACGGCGGCCGGGTGGTGAAGTTCATCGGCGACGAGGTGATGTGGGTGAGCGCGTCGCCCGAATGCCTGGCCAGGGCGGCGGTCGACCTCGTCGAGCACCCGCGGGCGCGCGAGGAGGGCCTGCAGGTCCGCGCCGGCCTCGCCTACGGCAGCGTCCTGGCGATCAACGGGGACTACTTCGGCAGCCCGGTCAACCTGGCGGCGCGCCTGGTCGGGGCCGCCGCCCCGGGCCAGATCCTGGCCGATTCGGCCCTGCACGAGCAACTGCCGGATTGGCCGGCGACGGCCCGCGGTCCCTTTGACCTCAAGGGTTTTGACGCCCCCGTCGTCGCCTTCGAGCTGCAGGGCGCGGGCGCCGCCGACCTCGGCGCGGGCTCCGGCGTTTAGGGTAAATGCCCGTGAGCACCGAATTGAGCTATCCAGGCCCATCCGTCAACGTCGCCACGTCGCTGCCGAAACGCGGGGCGGGTTCTTCGGTATTGATCGTGCCGGTCGTCTCGACCGGCGACGAGGACAGGCCCGGGGCGGCGGTCGCGGCGGGCGAGTCGCTGCTGCCGGCCGACGCGGTCGCCGAGATCGAATCCGGCCTGCGGGCGCTGGACGCCACCGGCGGCAGCGAGCAGGTCCACCGCCTGGTGGTGCCGTCGCTGCCGGCGTCGAGCGTGCTGACGGTCGGCCTGGGTAAACCGCGTCCGGAGTGGCCGGCCGACACCGTCCGGCGCGCCGCGGGTGTGGCGGCGCGGTCGCTGGGTACCGCCGAGGCGGCGCTCCTCACGCTGCCCGGCGACTTTGACGCCGACGTCTGCTCGGCGGCCGTCGAGGGGCTCATCCTGGGCAGCTACCGGTTCACCGAATTCCGCAGCGGCAAGACCGCGCCGAAAGACAAAGGGCTGCGCAAGATCACCGTGCTGTCCGCATCGAAGGACGCCAAAGCGGCCGGCGCGCACGGCGCGGCCGTGGCGACGGCGGCGGCCACCGCCCGCGACTTCGTCAACACGCCGCCAAGTCACCTCTTCCCGGCCGAATTCGCCAAGCGCGCAAAGGCTTTGGGCGAATCCGTCGGACTCGAGGTGGAGGTGCTCGACGACAAGGCGCTACAGAAGGCCGGCTACGGCGGCGTGATCGGCGTCGGGCAGGGCTCGTCGCGGCCGCCGCGGCTGGTGCGGCTGACCCACCGGGGCGCGAAGCTGGCCAAGAAGTCGAAGCAGGCCAAGCGAGTGGCGCTGGTCGGCAAGGGCATCACGTTCGACACCGGCGGCATCTCGATCAAGCCGGCGGCGTCGATGCACTACATGACCTCGGACATGGGCGGCGCGGCCGCGGTCATCGCCACGGTGGCGCTGGCCGCGCAGTTGCGGCTGCCGATCGACGTGATCGCCACCGTGCCGATGGCCGAGAACATGCCGTCGGGTACCGCGCAGCGTCCGGGCGACGTGCTGACCCAGTACGGCGGCATCACCGTCGAGGTGCAGAACACCGACGCCGAGGGTCGGCTCATCCTGGCCGACGCCATCGTGCGGGCGTGCGAGGACAACCCCGACTACCTGATAGAGACGTCCACGTTGACCGGTGCGCAGACGGTGGCGCTGGGCGCCCGGATCCCCGGCGTGATGGGCAGCGACGAGTTCCGCGACCGGGTCGCCGCGATCTCGCAGCGGGTGGGCGAGAACGGTTGGCCGATGCCGCTGCCCGACGAACTCAAGGACGACCTGAAATCGACCGTGGCCGACCTGTCCAACATCAGCGGCCAGCGCTTCGCCGGCATGCTGGTCGCCGGGGTGTTCCTGCGCGAATTCGTCGCCGACGGCGTGAGCTGGGCGCACATCGACGTGGCCGGCCCGGCGTACAACACCGGCAGCCCGTGGGGGTACACCCCCAAGGGCGGCACCGGTGTGCCGACGCGGACCATGTTCGCGGTGCTCGAGGACATCGCCGAGAACGGCTAGCGCTTACCCGCCACCAACGAGAAGACGGCCCGCTGCACCGTGCGGCGGGGCCAGCCGGTCGCGCCGTCGGCGGCCAGCGCGGCGTTGGCCGCGTTGCGCCCGCAGGCCCCGTGCACGGAGCCGCCCGGGGTCGCCGACGCGCTGCCCAGATACAGCCCCTGCACCGGGGTTTCGGCCCGGCCCATGCCGGGTGCCGGGCGAAAGATCAGCATCTGCTGCAATTGCGCGGTGCCGCCGTTGAGCGCCCCCATGTGCAGGTTGGCGTCGCTGGCCTCCAGGTCCGACGGCCGCTGCACGAACCTGTCGATGACCGCCGAACCGAAGCCGGGCGCGTGTTCCTCGATGACCCGGTCCATCCGCTCGGCGAGCCGGTCGGCCGACGCGTCGTCGGCAACATTGCGCGGCAAATGCGTATAGGCCCAAACACTTTCGGTACCCGCCGGAGACCTGCTCGGATCCGCGGTAGTGGTCTGGCCGAACAACATGAACGGATGCTCGGGCACCACCCGGGTGTTCAGGTCGGCCATCCAGCGAACCAGCCCGTCGCCGTCGGCCCCCAGGTGGACGGTGCCGACATCGTGCAGGTCTTTGGCCCGCCAGGGAACGGCCTTGCCGAGCGCGTAGTTGACCTTGACCACCGGCGGATCCCACGTGAAGTGCTCGAGGTCGCGTAACAGTTTGGGCGGCAACGCATCGGCGGTCAGCATGTCACCGAACAGGCGCGGTGCCGTCACGTCGGCGACGATCGCCCGCCGGGCCGCGACGGTGCGCCCCTCGGCCGTCGTCACCCCGACCGCGCGACCACCCCGCACCTGGATGCGGGAAACGTTCTGGTTGCATTCGATTCGCGCGCCCGCCGAGCGGGCACGGTTGACCAGCGCGGCCGTCAGCTGACCGGAACCCCCGACCGGCACGGGCCAGCCGCCGTCCTGGGCCAGCATCGTCATCAGGAATCCCATGGCGCCGCTGATCGGCGCGTCGGGAGGGACATCGGCATGCATCGCGTTGCCCAACAACAGAACTCGGGGCGCCTCGCCGACGAACAGCTCGCTCGCCATCGTGTTGGCCGGCTGCACCAACAGTCGCGCCACCCGAATCGCCTCGGCCGTACCGAGTTTGGTCAGCAGTCGCATCAGCGGGCGCACGGGCGGGAAGGGCGCCAGCATGGCGTCGAGCAGCGGAGCCTTGATCCGCTGCCACAAGTCCACCAGCCGCCACCAGTTATCGCCGTCGGCGGGTTCCCGCCGCGCGAATTCCGTTGCGGTGCGGGCGGGGTCGCGATACACGATGGGCGGATCGTCATCGGCCGTGCTGCGCGGATGCCCGACCACCGCCGGCGCGTGCGACCACCGCAACCCGTGGTCTTCGAGCCGCAGCGCCGCCATCGCCGGTGAGGCCACCGTCATCGGGTAGTAGGAACTGAACAGGTCGGTGATGTAGCCGGGCGTCAGCTCCGCGCTGCGGACCGCGCCGCCAGGTTCCGGCTGGGCTTCGAGCACCAGCACGTCCCATCCGGCGTCGGCCAGCATCGAGGCGGCGACCAGGCCGTGGTGTCCGGCCCCGATGACGACGGCGTCCGCGGTGTCCCGCACGATCACTTCACCTGGCTCGGCTCCTTGCGCTCCGCCAGGGCCCCCAGTCGCCACAGGCATTCCTTGTTGCGCGGGTAAGCCGCGGCCAGCGCAAGCGAATTGGGCACGGCGCCCATCGGGCCCTCGACGGGCACTTCGATCATCTCCACCCGGCAGCCCGTCGGGGTCTCGTGCAGCAGCATCGTTATCCGCGCGGCGCCGAGCGGCCCAAGGCGGGCACACAGCACCAGCTTGTGCGGCGGTTCCGCCTCTTCGACGACGGTCGCGTCGTTGATCACCAGCGGCCAGATCCCGATCGAGTGCCTTATCGATGAGCCGGGCTCCGGCCAGTTCGGATCGACCGCCCGCATGCGGCTGTTGCCCACCACCCATTGGGTGTAGGTCCACCCTTGGGCCAGCACTTCCCACACCCGCTCGCAAGGCGCGGCCACGTCCCGCGTCGCACTCAGCACCACAACCAATTCCCCTTTCGCTACCGCGGCGGAATACCCACGTAGCGGGCGTCGTACCGGATCAAATTCGGGTTTACCGGCCCCCGACAGTGGTTAATCTTCTAGCGGTCCAAATCCGGACGGCGAAAGGCGAGATCGTGACGATTCGACGGTTGATCCTCGGTGTGGGCGCGGTTCTTTTGCTGGCCGGTGTGATCGGGCTGTTGGCGCCGGTGTCGATTTCCGACGGCAACGGCCATTCGATCGGGTGCGGCAACGCCGTCGCGACGGACCTGTCCGCGGCCAGAAGCGCGAACAACAACAGCGTGGCGAACATCCCGATCCTGAATCAGGTCGTGCCCCACACCGACTATGTGGCGCAGTGCCAGTCGTCGGTGGGCAGTCGGCGCATGTGGTCCATTCCGCTGGCCGTCATCGGGCTGATCGCGATCGGCGGGGTGTTGCTCACGGGCCGTCAGGGCGCGGCGCGGGCGGGCACCTGAACCGCGGGTCAGATCACCCGCATCCGCGCGAAGTTGCGCAGGCCCTGCGGCGCGACGCGCGAAAGTCCGTACAGCGCATAGGCTTCGGGGGCCACGGGGCGAATCGGCTTCTTCTTCTTGACCGACGACAGGATCGCGTTGGCGACCTTGTCGGGGCCGTAGTGCCGCAGCGCGAACATCTTGCCGAGCTGGCCGCGCCGGCCGTCGACCTGTTCGACCTTTCCGGCGGGCGCGTCGAACCGGGTGGTGTTGATGATGTTGGTGTCGATGACGCCCGGGCAGATAGTGGTCAGCCCCACTCCCGCGGCGTCGAGTTCGGCGCGCAGGCAATCGGAGAACATGTAGGTCGCCGCCTTCGAGGTGCAGTACGCGTTCAGCGACTGCAGCGGGGCGTAGGCGGCCATCGACGACACGTTGACGATGTACCCGCCGGTGCCCCGCTCGACCAGCCGGCGCGCGAAGGACCGGCAGCCGTTGACCACGCCGCCCAGGTTAACGTCGAGCACCCGGTCGAACTGGTCGGCCGGGGTGTCCAGGAAGCCCCCGGCTTGGCCGATGCCGGCGTTGTTGACCACGATGTCGGGCACCCCGTGCTCGGCGCTGACCCGCTCGGCGAACGCCTCCACGGCCGCGGCGTCGGACACGTCCAGCACGTAGGGGTGCGCGACGCCGCCGCGGGTGGCGATCTCGTCGGCCGTGGCCTTGACGGCCGCCTCGTCGATGTCGCTGATGACCAGCTCGGCGCCCTCCCGTGCGAACGCGAACGCCGTCTCGCGACCGATTCCGCTGCCGGCGCCGGTGACCGACACCAGGGTGTCGCCGAAGGATCCGCGGGGGCGGCCGACCTGCGCGCGCAGTAGCGCGCGGCTGGGTGGTTTGCCCTCGGCCAGGTCGGCGAACTCGTGCACCGCAGCCGCCATCACCTGCGGGTGGGACATCGGCGAAAAGTGGCCGGCCTTGATGTCGCGCCGCCACAGCCGCGGCACGAAGCGCGGGGTGTGGTCGTACCCGTACGGCCGCACGTACTTGTCCTTGGTGTTGACGATCAGCTGCACGGGCACGTCGACGACGTGGACGCCCTGCCCGCGGCCGGAGAACGAGCGAAAGTAGTTGGCGGGATAGGTCTTCACCGAACGGGCGGCGTCGCGGGCCAGGTGCGGCGAGTGGTGAATCTGCTCGACGGGGATGTTGTCCACCGCGTTGCGCCGAAGCGCCGGGATCGACAGCGTCAGCCGCAACGCCAGCGGCGCGAGCACCGGGATCGAGAAGAAGATCATGTAGGTCAGCCGCAGCGCCTGGCTGATCGCCCGGGCGAAGGTGCGCGGGCGCCAGGGCCGCCGCAGGCCGCTGAAGATGTAGTCGACCAGTTGGTCCTGGCTGGGGCCGGACACCGACGTGAACGTGGCGACCCGGTCAGCGGCGCCCGGCCGCTTCAGGTAGTGCCACACGCCGACCGAGCCCCAGTCGTGGGCGAGCACGTGCACGGGCCGGCCGGGGCTGAGCTCGGCGGTCACCGCGGCGAAGTCATCGGCGAACCGGTCCATGCGGTACGCCGACACCGGCTTGGGCGCCGAGGACTCACCGACGCCACGGTTGTCGTACCGCAGGATGCGGAACCGGTCGGCCAGCAGCGGCACGACACCGCCCCACAGCACGTGGGAGTCGGGGAAGCCGTGCACCAACACGACGGTGGGCCCGTCGGGGTTGCCTTCCTCGTAGACCGCGATTCGCGCGCCGTCGGCGCTGTCGACGAAATGCTGGACTAGCTGTTGTGTTGCCGGCATCTCCGACCTCCCCGCTTCAACTGCAGTGGCCACACCGTAGCAAGGGCGTTCGGGGCGTCCCGGCAACCGCGCGCGGTCCGCCCTGGATGTGTGCCGGTGCGGACGCAGTGACAGGATAGTTTTGGATAGTTACTTCGAACGGCTAGCGACATGTTCGACCCACCCCGACCCACGAGCGATCGAGGAGTCAAAAACGATGGCCTTCTCCGTCCAGATGCCGGCACTCGGTGAGAGCGTCACCGAAGGGACGGTCACCCGGTGGCTCAAGCAGGAAGGCGACACGGTCGAGCTCGACGAGCCCCTCGTCGAGGTGTCCACCGACAAGGTCGACACCGAAATCCCGTCGCCCGCCGCGGGTGTGCTGACCAAGATCGTCGCCCAGGAGGACGACACCGTCGAGGTGGGCGGCGAGCTGGCCGTGATCGGCGACTCGGCGGAGGGTGGTTCGGAGGGCGGCGGTTCCGAGGCGGCCCCGCAGGCGCCCAGCCAGCCCGAGCCGCAGGCCGAATCCGCCCCGCCGGCCCAACCCGAGCCCGAACCCGAAGCGCCGGCCCAGCCGGAGCCCGAGCCCCAGCCCGCTGCGCAGAGCTCCGGCGGCGGCGACGCCACCCCGGTGTTGATGCCCGAGCTCGGCGAGTCTGTGGCCGAGGGCACGGTGACCCGCTGGCTGAAGAAGGTCGGCGACTCGGTCCAGGTGGACGACGCGCTGGTGGAGGTGTCGACCGACAAGGTGGACACCGAGATCCCGTCCCCGGTGGCCGGCGTCCTGATCAGCATCACCGCCGAAGAGGACGCCACCGTCCCGGTCGGCGGCGAGCTGGCCCGCATCGGCAGCGGCTCGGAAGCCGCTTCCGCGCCCACGCCCCCGCCCGCCCCCAAACCGGAACCCAAGCCCGAGCCGGCACCCGAGCCGCCCAAGGCCGAGGCGAAGCCCGAACCGCAGCCGGTTTCGCAGCCCGAGCCCGCACCGAAAGCCCAACCGGCGCAGGCACAACCGGCGGCCGAGCCGAGCGGCTCGAGCCCGAACGGCGCACCGTACGTGACCCCGCTGGTGCGCAAACTTGCCACCGAGCACAACATCGATCTCGCCGAAATCAGCGGCACCGGCGTCGGCGGCCGCATCCGCAAGCAAGACGTGCTCGCCGCGGCGGAAAAGAAGCAACAGGCCCAGAAGGCGCCCGCGCCGCCGCAGGCGCCGCCCGCTGCCGCGCCGGCCCGGGACGGCAAGCCGGCTCCGGCGGCCGCGCCCACCCCGGCGCCGGCGCTGGCGCACCTGCGCGGCACCACGCAGAAGGCCAGCCGGATCCGCCAGCTCACGGCGAACAAAACTCGGGAATCCCTGCAGGCCACGGCCCAGCTCACCCAGACGCACGAGGTCGACATGACCAGGATCGTCGGGTTGCGGGCCAGGGCGAAGTCGGCGTTCGCCGAACGCGAGGGGGTGAACCTGACGTTCCTGCCGTTCATCGCCAGGGCGGTGATCGACGCGTTGAAGATCCACCCCAACATCAACGCGAGCTACAACGAGCAGACCAAGGAGATCACCTACTACGACGCCGAACATCTCGGCTTCGCCGTCGACACCGATCAGGGCCTGCTCTCCCCCGTCATCCACAACGCCGGCGACCTCTCGCTGGCGGGACTGGCCCGGGCCATCGCCGACATCGCCGCGCGCGCCCGCTCCGGTGACCTCAAACCGGACGAACTGTCCGGCGGAACCTTCACCATCACCAACATCGGCAGCCAGGGCGCGTTGTTCGACACCCCCATCCTGGTCCCGCCGCAGGCCGCCATGCTGGGCACCGGGGCCATCGTGAAGCGGCCCAGGGTGATAGTCGACGAATTCGGCAACGAGTCCATCGGCGTGCGCTCCATCTGCTATCTCCCGCTCACCTATGACCATCGGCTCATCGACGGCGCTGATGCCGGACGCTTCCTCACCACGATCAAGAACCGGCTCGAAGAGGGAGCGTTCGAGGCCGACTTGGGTCTTTAGGGGGGCGGGCATACGGTGGCCAAGCTCGTCATCGCCATAGCGGGTTCGTCCGGACTGATCGGATCCGCTTTGACCGCGGCGCTGCGTGCGGCCGACCACCGGGTGTTGCGCATCGTGCGCCGCGCGCCGTCGAATTCCGACGAATTGCACTGGAACCCCGAGAGCGGCGAGATCGACGTCGACGCGATCAGCGACGTCGACGCCGTCGTCAACCTGTGCGGTGTCAACATCGGCCAGCGTCGCTGGTCGGGCGCCTTCAAGCAGGGCCTGCGGGACAGCCGCATCGCTCCCACCGAAGTCTTGGCGCACGCCGTCGCCGAGGCCGGGGTGGGCACCCTGGTCAACGCCAGCGCGGTGGGCTACTACGGGAACACCAAGGACCGCGTGGTCGACGAAAACGACCGGGCGGGAAAGGGATTCCTGGCCCAGCTGTGCGAAGACTGGGAGGCCGCCACGCTGCCGGCGCAATACGGTGGCGCCCGGGTGGTGCTCGCCCGCACCGGGCTGGTGTTCTCCCCCGCGGGCGGCGCGCTGGGGCGCCTACGGCCGTTGTTTCGGACGGGCCTCGGGGCCAGGCTGGGCAGCGGCCGTCAATACATGTCCTGGATCACCCTGGAGGACGAGGTGCGCGCGCTGCTGTTCGCGATCACCAACACCGCGCTGTCCGGGCCGGTCAACCTGACCGGGCCCGCGCCGGTCACCAATGCCGAATTCACCACCGCATTCGGGCGGGCGGTCAACCGACCGACGCCGTTGATGATGCCTGGGTTCGCCGTGCGGGCCGCGCTCGGTGAGTTCGCCGACGAGGGTGTGCTGATCGGCCAGCGCGCCATCCCGTCCGCGCTGGAGCGGGCCGGTTTCCAGTTCCACCACAACACGATTGGTGAGGCGCTCGGCTACGCCACGGCGCGACGCGACCGCGACTAGCCACGGCCGGCGAGTGTGGCTGACGCCGCCCAGCGTCACGCCAGCGTGGCGCGGCGTCGCGGGGCGCCTGCCCGGCGAGTACCGTCGCGAACGTGATCGACTCCATCCGGTCCAGCCGGGCCGCGATCGACGTTCGCCAGCTCGGAACGGTCGACTACCGCACCGCCTGGCAGCTGCAGCGCGAGCTGGCCGATGCGAGGGTCGCCGGCGGCAGCGACACACTGCTGCTGCTGGAGCACCCGCCCGTCTACACCGCGGGGCGGCGCACCGAGCCGCACGAACGGCCGGTGAACGGCACCCCCGTGGTCGACACCGACCGCGGCGGCAAGATCACCTGGCACGGCCCGGGGCAGCTGGTCGGGTATCCGATCATCGGCCTGGCTGAACCGCTCGACGTGGTGAACTACGTTCGCCGCCTCGAGGAGGCGCTGATCAAGGTGTGCGGCGACCTGGGCCTTCAGACATGCCGGGTGCACGGCCGCTCCGGGGTGTGGGTGCCCGGCAGTGGCGGCCGCCCCGACCGCAAGGTGGCGGCCATCGGCGTCCGGGTGTCACGCGCGACCACCCTGCACGGGTTCGCGCTCAACTGCGACTGCGACCTCGGCGCGTTCGGCACGATCGTGCCCTGTGGCATCAGCGACGCCGGCGTGACGTCGTTGTCCGCCGAGCTGGGACGTCCGGTGGTGGTCGACGACGTCCGCGCGGCCGTGGCCGCCGCGGTCTGCGATGCCCTCGACGGCGCCCTGCCGGTCCAGGAACACCCGGGCACGCGCGTAGCATCAGCCATGTGACTGTCGCACCCGAAGGCCGCAAATTGCTGCGCCTCGAGGTCCGCAACGCGCAAACGCCGATCGAACGCAAGCCGCCGTGGATCAAGGTCCGGGCCCGGATGGGACCCGAATACACCCAGTTGAAGGGCCTGGTCCGCCGCGAGGGACTGCACACGGTCTGCGAAGAGGCCGGCTGCCCCAACATCTTCGAGTGCTGGGAGGACCGGGAAGCCACCTTTCTGATCGGTGGTGACCAGTGCACCCGGCGCTGCGACTTCTGCCAGATCGACACCGGCAAGCCCGCCGACTTGGACCGCGACGAGCCGAGGCGCGTCGCCGACAGCGTGCGCACCATGGGACTGCGTTACGCGACCATCACCGGCGTGGCCCGCGATGACCTGCCCGACGGCGGGGCCTGGCTCTACGCCGAGACGGTGCGCGCCATCAAGGAACTCAACCCGTCGACCGGCGTCGAACTGTTGATCCCCGACTTCAACGGCGAGCCCGCCCGGCTTGCCGAGGTTTTCGGGTCCCGCCCGGAAGTGTTGGCGCACAACGTCGAAACCGTGCCCCGCATCTTCAAGCGGATCCGGCCCGCGTTCAGCTACCGGCGCAGCCTCGGCGTCATCACCGCGGCGCGCGATGCCGGGCTGGTCACCAAGAGCAATCTCATTCTCGGGCTGGGCGAAACCGCCGATGAGGTGCGCACCGCCCTGGCCGACCTGCGGGGCGCCGGCTGCGACATCGTCACCATCACCCAATACCTGCGACCGTCGACGCGGCACCATCCGGTCGAACGCTGGGTGCATCCCGACGAGTTCGTCGAGTTCGCCCGGCACGCCGAGGCGCTGGGCTTCGCCGGCGTGCTGGCCGGGCCGCTGGTGCGGTCGTCCTACCGGGCGGGCCGGCTCTACGAGCAGGCCGCGCGCACCCGCGCCTGAAGATGCCGCGGCGCGCTAGTCACCGGCGCCGGTACGTATTCTTTGACTATGGCTAAACCCCGCAACGCCGCTGAGAACAAGGCCGCCCGAGCGCAGGCGCAAGCCGCGCGCAAGGCCGCCGCGAAGGAGCGGCGCGCCCAGCTGTGGCAGGCGTTCAACATGCAGCGCCGCGAGGACAAGCGGCTGCTGCCCTACATGATCGGTGCCTTCGTCCTGATCATCGCCATCTCGGTGGCGGTCGGTTTGTGGGCCGGCGGGCTGACGATGATCACCCTGATCCCGCTGGGCGTGGTGCTGGGCGGGCTGGTCGCCTTCATCATCTTCGGCCGCCGCGCCCAGAAGAGCGTCTACAGCAAGGCCGAGGGCCAAACCGGTGCCGCCGCATGGGCTTTGGATAACTTGCGCGGCAAGTGGCGCGTGACGCCGGGGGTGGCCGCGACCGGCCACCTCGACGCGGTGCACCGGGTCATCGGCCGGCCCGGCGTCATTCTGGTCGGGGAAGGGTCGTCGGCACGGGTCCGGCCGCTGCTGGCCCAGGAGAAGAAGCGCACCGCGCGGCTGATCGGCGACGTGCCGATTTACGACATCATCGTCGGCAATGGCGACGACGAGGTTCCGCTGTCCAAGCTGGAGCGCCACCTCAACCGACTGCCGGCCAACATCACCGCCAAACAGATGGACACGCTGGAGTCCCGGTTGGCCGCGTTGGGAACGCGGGCCGGTGCCGCCGTCCTACCGAAGGGACCGCTCCCCAACGCCGGCAAGATGCGGGGCGTGCAGCGCACCGTGCGCCGCAAGTAGCCCTCGACTCAGCGTCGCACGACCGCGGTTGCGGTCAGCCGATCCTGTAGACCACGGCCGTCCCAGTCGGTGAACAACGCCGGGACGACCGTTCCCACCAGCACGCCCCGCACCACCGCGCGGACGATGCCGACCGCCGCCTGCCCGTCGACCGGCACCACCCGCAGGCCCAGCACCAACTGCCCCGGCGTGAAGCCGAACAGCCGCACCGAGACCACGCCCAGCACGAACCAGATGGCCAGCACCGCCGTCGCCAGCATGTGTTCGGAGAAAGCACCGAAGCGCAGGGCCAGCGCCGCCAGGCCGTAGGAGATCAGCCAGTCGATCATCAACGCGCCGAGCCGGCGTCCCATCGGGGCCAGGGACCCCGGTCCGGTTTCCGGCAGGCCCAGCTTCTCGCCGGGGTACGCGGACCGCGATTCGGACGTCATCGGCCGAAACCGGGGTTCGGCTCCCTGACCTGCACGGGCCGGGCCAAAAAGACAACGCTGCGCTCGGGCGCCGGACCAGATACGATCTTGCGATCCATGGCCCCACAATAGAACCCGCCGCCGACGCCGCCTCTTTTGTGGATGACACGGGTCGCGTAACGTGCGCGCAACACGGGGTTGACTGGCGGGCAACATCTGCTCCATAGCGTCAGGCCGCGGATCTCACCAAGTAAAGGAGCATTTCTGTGACGGAAACGACGCCCGACGACGTCTTCAAACTCGTCAAGGACGAGAACGTCGAGTTTGTCGACGTCCGGTTCTGTGACTTGCCAGGCATCATGCAGCACTTCACGATTCCGGTTTCGTTTTTCGATGAGAGCGTCTTCGAGGACGGCCTGGCCTTCGACGGCTCGTCGATTCGCGGATTCCAGTCCATCCATGAGTCCGACATGCTGCTCCTGCCGGACCCCGCGACGGCGCAGATCGACCTGTTCACCGAGCACAAGACGCTGAACCTGAACTTCTTCGTGCACGACCCGTTCACCCTCGAGCCGTACTCTCGCGACCCGCGCAATATCGCCCGCAAGGCGGAGAACTACCTGATCAGCACCGGCGTCGCGGACACCGCCTACTTCGGCGCCGAGGCCGAGTTCTACATCTTCGACTCGGTCACCTTCGACTCGCGCACCAACGGGTCCTTCTACGAGGTCGACGCGATCTCGGGGTGGTGGAACACCGGCGAGCCGACCGAGAACGACGGCACCCCCAACCGCGGCTACAAGGTCCGCCCGAAGGGCGGGTACTTCCCGGTCGCGCCCGTCGACCACTACGTCGACCTGCGGGCGGACATGCTGTCGAACCTCATCAAGGCGGGCTTCAGCCTGGAGAAGGGCCACCACGAGGTGGGCAGCGGCGGGCAGGCCGAGATCAACTACAAGTTCAACACGCTGCTGCACGCCGCCGACGACATGCAGCTGTACAAGTACATCGTCAAGAACACGGCGTGGCAGGCCGGCAAGACCGTCACGTTCATGCCCAAGCCGCTGTTCGGCGACAACGGATCCGGCATGCACACCCACCAGTCGCTGTGGAAGGACGGCAGCCCGCTGATGTACGACGAGACCGGTTACGCCGGCCTGTCGGACACCGCGCGGCATTACATCGGCGGCCTGCTACACCATGCCCCGTCGCTGCTGGCGTTCACCAACCCGACCGTCAACTCCTACAAGCGACTGGTTCCGGGGTACGAGGCGCCGATCAACCTGGTCTACAGCCAGCGCAACCGCTCGGCGTGTGTCCGCATCCCGATCACCGGCAGCAACCCGAAGGCCAAGCGGCTCGAGTTCCGCTGCCCCGACTCGTCGGGCAACCCGTACCTGGCGTTCTCGGCGATGCTGATGGCCGGGCTCGACGGCATCAAGAACAAGATCGAGCCGCAGGCCCCGGTGGACAAGGACCTGTACGAGTTGCCGCCGGAGGAGGCCGCCAACATCCCGCAGGCGCCCACCCAGCTGTCCGCGGTGATCGACCGGCTGGAAGAGGACCACGAATACCTCACTGAGGGCGGCGTTTTCACGCCCGACCTGATCGAGACGTGGATCAGCTTCAAGCGCGAGAACGAGATCCTGCCGGTGCAGATCCGGCCGCACCCGTACGAGTTCGCGCTCTACTACGACGTCTAACTCGACGTTCGTCCGCAGTAGCTCCGAGAAGAGTCCACCCGCTCCGCGATCAGTTCGTCGATTGCCGAGCGGGTGGACTCATCGCTTTCTGCAGGAAATGTGGCGGAAAGTTCAGATTTGAAGCCTTGCGGCGGCAATGGATTCGGCATTAGTTTTTGGGCCATGACTATCAGCACCGCACAGGTAATGGTTAAGAGCGCCCACATCGGCGGGGGTGCCGGCGGCGGCCGCAATGGCGGCGGAGCCGGCGGGGGCTTCGTTGGTGGCGGTGCCGGCGGGGGCTTCGTCGGCGGCGGTGCCGGCGGGGGCCGCTAACCAATCACACGATCGGGCTAGGCGGCTCGTCGGGGTCGGCGGTGCCGCCCAGGTCGAGTTGCATCCACGCGACGTCGTGCCAGCGACCGTGTTTCCATTCGACGCGCCGGTATAGGCCGGCGTCCTGGAACCCGAACGACCGGTGAAAGCTGGTGCTGGCCTCGTTCGGTTGGGTGATACCGGCGAACGCTCTCCGGTAGCCGCGCTCCGTGAGCCGGCGCAGCAATCGCGTGTAGAGCTGACGACCGCCCCGCGTGCGGTGATGGTCGAGGTCGACATAAATCCCGGTTTCCACCGACCATTGGAAGCTTGGAAGTCGTAGCAGCGCGTGGCCGTAGGCGAAACCGATGGCCCGGCCGTCGCGTTCGAGGACAAGCCAGTCGTGCGCGTCGCGGATGCGGTTGGCCATCTCGCCGACGCTCGGGACTTCGACCTCCCAGCTGATCGTCGTTTGCTCGACATACGGGCGGTAGATCGCAAGGCACGCCGCGGCATCCGCCGCGGACGCCGGACGCACCCGGTCGATGTTCGCTGGCATGCCCGGCATTCTCTCAGGCTTGCAAGGGGTTACCACGGGCCGCCCAATCGCGATCGAACTCGCGAGACATAAACCACGGCGCTCGTTTGCGGCGTGTCGTCGCCATAGGTTAAGTGTCGAGGCGAGCAGGCGAGCGAAGGCGAGCAGGCGAGCATGGCGAGCAGGGCCAAGAGCTAGCCGTCGAGCGCCAGGTCCTTGCGAAAGCGCTGCATGCCGTCGATCTTGTCGGCCAGCGACGCATCCGGCCCCGCGTAGAACATCCACGGCATCGTAATGATGCCCGTGATCCCCGCGTCGGCGGCGCGTTGGTAGTCGGCGGTGGTGAAGGCGTCGGTCAACGGCGTCAGGATGGTGAAATCCTCCATCGACAAACCGTTTTCGGCCCGCAGTTCCCGCAGCCGGCCCACGGCTTCGATGGCGCGCTCGGTCTTGATCAGATCACCGATCCAGCCGTCGTTGCGGGCGGCGCGGCGCAGCGCGATGTCGCTGAGCCCGCCGACGTAGACCGGGATCGGCGGCGGCGTCGGCTCCATTTCCAGCCGAGGCGTGCGATAGAACGTGCCCTCGAATTCCGTCCAGCCCGTCCGCCACAGCGCGCGCATCAGGTCGACGATCTCGTCGGTCCGCTTCCCGCGGGCCTCGAACCGCTCGCCCATCAACGCGAATTCCTCACGGCACCAGCCGACGCCGATGCCGAGCTCCACCCGGCCCGCCGCCAGAACCGCCGCGGTGCCAATGGCTTTGGCGGCCGAATACGGGTTGCGCATCGCGGGGATGTAAACGGTGGTGACGAAGCGCAGCCGCGTGGTGACCTGAGCCAGCGCGCCGATGAGAACCCACGGGTCGGGCCAGTCCGTGAACGGCTGCCAACGCCGTTGCCCGTCCTTGGTGTACGGGTACGGGGTGTTCAGGGTCTCCAGGTTGACGACGTGATCGGGAATCCCGATGCCGTCGTAGCCGAGTTCGTCGGCAGCCTTGGCGAGCTCGATGATCTCCCGGGTGTTCAGGAAGGCGCTGCTGATGTAGAACTTCATTCGGCTTCCCGGGCCCACGCCGGCTCGATGAAGACGCCCTCGGCCTCGACGGTGACCCCCGCGGCATCCGAAATCGTGCCGCGCGCAAAGACTTTGCGGCCCTCCTTGCCGTCGACCCACGCCTCGCAGCGAAGCGGCCCGAGCGGGGTGCCGCGCAGGTACTTCACGGTGATCGTTCCGGTGAAGCGCGCCTTGGACAGCCCCTCGCTGGCCGCCTCGCCGAGCATGTGGTCGAGCACCAGGGCGCTGACCCCGCCGTGCACCAGCTTCGGTGGACCCTCGTAGGCCGACCCGAGGACGAACTCGCTCCAGCAGCGCCCGCCGCCGTCGTGGTGGACGACGATCGGCGGCGCGATCGGGTTGCACACGCCGATCGCGGCGTTGCCCAGCGGCAGCGGGCGGCCGTCGACGCGGTAAGTCACCCCGACCGGCCGGGTGCGTTGCCGCAGCGACTCGGTGACGGCCTCGATCGCGGACCGTGCCTGGGCGACGACGTCGTCGTCGACTTCGGTCCGGATGGTGGCGTCGACGAGCTCGCGCACGGCGTCGGCCAACGGGGCGTAGAGCGCTGTGACTCGCTGCGCCTCCGCCGCGTCGAGCACCTCGAATATGGCGTCCAACGCGCCGGCCTCCTGACTCAACTGCCAAACACCTTCCGTACCACGACTTTTGCCCGTCGCGTCACCCGTAGATAGTTGTCCAAGAACTCCCCGCCGTCGTCGGTCGGCCAGCCCGCGGCCACCGCGACGGCGTTGAGCTGGCGTCCGGGTCCCGGCAGCTGATCGGTCGGCTTGCCGCGGACCAGCACCAGCGCGTTGCGGGCGCGCGTCGCGGTGAGCCACGCCTGCCGCAGCAGATCCACCTCCTCCGCGGGCACCAGGTCGGCCGCGGCGATCGCGTCCAGGCATTGCAGCGTCGAGGTGTTGTGCAGGGCGGGAATCTCGTGCGCGTGCCGCAGCTGCATCAGCTGCACGGTCCATTCGATGTCGGCCAGTCCCCCGCGGCCCAGCTTGGTGTGGGTGTTGGGGTCGGCGCCGCGCGGCAACCGTTCGGACTCGACGCGGGCCTTGATGCGGCGGATCTCCCGCACCGCTTCGGCGGACACCCCGGCGGGTGGGTAGCGCGTCTCGTCGGCCATCAACAAGAACCGCTCGCCCAGGTCCGCGTCGCCGGCGACCGCGTGCGCCCGCAGCAGGGCCTGAATCTCCCAGGGCTGCGCCCACTGCTGGTAGTAGGCGGCGTAGGCACCCAGTGTGCGCACCAGCGGACCCTGGCGGCCTTCGGGCCGCAGGTTGGCGTCCACCTCCAGCGGCGGGTCGACGCTGGGCGTGCCCAGCAGCGTGCGGACCTGCTCGGCCACCGTCGTCGACCAGCGGATCGCCACCGAGTCTTCGACGCCGGCCGCCGCCTCGCACACGAACATCACGTCGGCGTCGGACCCATAGCCCAACTCCATGCCGCCCAGCCTGCCCATACCGATCACCGCGATAACCGCCGGCGCCTTGCCGTCCTTGGGGAGGTTGGCACGGATGATCGCGTCCAGCGCGGCCTGCAGCACGGCCACCCACACCGAGGTGAGCGCCCGGCACACGTCGGTGACCTCGTAGAAGCCGAGCAGGTCGGCCGAGCCGATGCGGGCCAGTTCGCGGCGGCGCAGCGTGCGGGCGGCCGCGATCGCGCGCACCGCGTCGGGGTGACGGCCGGCCGAGGCGACCAGCGCCCTGGCCACCGCGGCGGGATCGGTTTCGAGCAGCTTGGGGCCGGCCGGACCGTCGCTGTAGTCCTCGATCACCCGGGGCGCGCGCATCAACAGGTCCGGCACGTAGGAGGAGGTGCCCAGCACGTGCATGAGGCGCTTCGCCACCGCGGGCTTGTCCCGCAGGGTGGACAGATACCAGGTCTCCGCGGCCAGCGCCTCGGACAGGCGGCGGTAGGCCAGCAGCCCGCCGTCCGGGTCGGGCGCGTAGGACATCCAGTTCAGCAGTCGGGGCAGCAGCACCGACTGCACGCGCCCCCGCCGGCCGCTCTGGTTGACCAGCGCCGACATGTGTTTCAACGCCGTCTGCGGCCCCTCGTAGCCGAGCGCAGCGAGCTGCCGTTCGGCGGCCTCCGAGGTCATGCCGTGCCTGATCTCCAGGCCGGCCGGGCCGATCGACTCCAGCAGCGGCTGGTAGAAGAGCTTGGCGTGCAGCTGCGACACCCGCAGGTTCTGGTGCCGCAGCTCCTCGCGCAGCACGCCCGCGGCGTCGTGCCGCCCGTCGGGGCGGATGTGCGCGGCGCGGGCCAGCCAGCGCACGGCCTCCTCGTCCTCGGCCTCCGGCAACAGGTGGGTGCGTTTGAGCCGCTGCAGCTGCAGCCGGTGCTCGAGGAGCCGGAGGAATTCGTAGGACGCGGTCAGGTTCGCCGCGTCCTCGCGTCCGACGTAGCCGCCCTGCCCCAACGCCTCGAGCGCGTCCACGGTGGACGCGACGTGCAGCGAATCGTCGCTGCGGCCGTGCACCAGCTGCAGCAGCTGCACTGCGAACTCCACGTCCCGCAACCCGCCGCTGCCGAGTTTGATCTCGCGGCCGCGCACGTCGGCGGGCACCAGCTGCTCGACGCGGCGGCGCATGGCCTGCACCTCGCTGACGAAATCCTCGCGCTCGCAGGCGACCCACACCATCGGCATCAACGCGGTCAGGTAGCGCTCGGCGAGTTCATGATCACCCACGGCCGCGCGGGCTTTCAGCAACGCCTGGAATTCCCAGGTTTTCGCCCAGCGCTGGTAGTAGGCGATGTGCGATTCGACGGTGCGGACCAGCTCGCCGCTGCGGCCCTCGGGCCGCAGCCCGGCATCGACCTGGAAGAAGGCCTCCGACGCGATCCGCATCATCTCGCCGGCCAGCCGGGTGGTGAGCGCGTCGGCGCGCTCACCGACGAAGATGACGTCGACGTCGCTGACGTAGTTCAGTTCGCGCGCACCGCATTTGCCCATCGCGATGACGGCCAGCCGTGGCGGTGTGCGGTCCCCGCACACGCTGGCCTCGGCCGCCCGCAGCGCGGCGGCCAGCGCGGCGTCCGCCAGGTCCGCCAGCTGGGCGCCCACCACGGTGAACGGCAGCACCGGCTCGTCTTCCACCGTCGCGGCCAGGTCGAGCGCGGCCAGCACCAGCAGCTGGTCGCGGTACAGGGTCTGCAGGCGCGGCACGATCGAACCCGACGCCTCGTCGACACACTGGGTGAACACCGCCCGCAGCTCGTCGCGCGTGGGCAGTTTGGCCTTGCCCCGCAACAGTTTCCACGACTGCGGGTGGACGGCCAGGTGATCCCCGAGGGCCAACGACGCGCCGAGTACCGCGAACAGCCGCCCGCGCAAGGGCCGTTCGGTGAGCAGCGCGGCGTTGAGCTCGTTCCAGTCGGTGTCGGGGTTCTCCGCCAGCCGAATCAGGGCGCGCAGCGCGGCGTCGGGATCGGGTGCGCGCGACAGCGACCACAGCAGGTCGACGTGGGCTTGGTCGTCGTGGTCGTACCAACCCAGCTGCGCCAGGCGATCGCCCGCGGCAGGATCGACCAGGCCAAGCCGGCCCACGCTGGGCAGCCGGGGGCGCTGCGTCGCGGGTTTGGTCACGCCCACGACGGTATCGCAACCCCCCGCATCGCACGGGCAAGGCGGCCGCCCTGTTAACGGCGACGCGAGTTACAGCGACAGGTAGGTGCTCAGCTCGTACTGCGTGACATGGCTGCGGTAGTTCGCCCACTCCGTGCGCTTGTTGCGCAGGAAGAAGTCAAAAACGTGCTCCCCCAACGTTTCCGCGACGAGTTCGGAGGACTCCATGGCACGCAGCGCGCTGTCCAGGCTGGTCGGCAGCTCGCGGTAGCCCATCGCGATCCGCTCCTCGGGCGTCAGGTCCCACACGTTGTCCTCGGCCTGCGGCCCTAGCACGTAGCCCTTCTCCACCCCGCGCAGCCCGGCGGCCAGCAACACGGCGAACGTCAGGTACGGGTTGCAGGCCGAGTCGGGGCTGCGCACCTCGATGCGCCGCGACGACGTCTTGTGCGGGGTGTACATCGGCACCCGCACCAGCGCGGACCGGTTGGCCGCGCCCCACGACGCGGCGGTGGGTGCCTCTCCGCCCTGCACCAGCCGCTTGTAGGAGTTGACCCACTGATTGGTGACCGCGCTGATCTCGGAGGCGTGCTCCAGGATGCCGGCGATGAACGACTTGCCGACGTCGGACAGCTGCAGCGGGTCGTCGGGGCTGTGGAACGCGTTGACGTCACCCTCGAACAGGCTCATGTGGGTGTGCATCGCCGAGCCGGGGTGTTGCCCGAACGGCTTGGGCATGAACGACGCCCGGGCGCCGTTCTCGATCGCGACCTCCTTGATGACGTAGCGGAACGTCATCACGTTGTCGGCCATCGACAGCGCGTCGGCGAATCGCAGGTCGATCTCCTGCTGGCCGGGCGCGCCTTCGTGGTGGCTGAACTCCACCGAGATGCCCATGAATTCCAGCGCTTCGATCGCGTGGCGGCGGAAGTTCGAGGCGGAGTCGTGCACCGCTTGGTCGAAGTAGCCGGCGTTGTCGACCGGGACCGGCACCGACCCGTCGTCCGGGCCCGGCTTGAGCAGGAAGAACTCGATCTCGGGGTGGACGTAGCAGGAGAAGCCGAGGTCGTTGGCCTTCTGCAGCTGGCGGCGCAGCACATGCCGCGGGTCCGCCCAGGACGGCGAGCCGTCCGGCATGGTGATGTCGCAGAACATCCGGGCCGAGTGGTGGTGGCCGCCGGAAGCCCACGGCAGCACCTGGAAGGTCGAGGGGTCCGGGTTGGCCACGGTGTCGGATTCGGAGACGCGCGAGAAACCCTCGATCGAGGATCCGTCGAAGCCGATCCCTTCCTCGAAGGCGCCTTCGAGTTCGGCCGGGGCGATGGCGACCGACTTGAGGAAACCGAGCACGTCGGTGAACCACAGCCGAACAAAGCGGATATCCCGTTCCTCCAGGGTGCGGAGGACGAATTCCTTCTGGCGATCCATAACCGAAACAGTAGGCAACAGCTGTTAATTCTGTGTTACCGACGCACGATCGGAACAATTGCGAACATTGCAAACAGGCTGCTCAGTGCGGTCATGACTGGCAGCGGTAGGCCGCGGGCGGCAACGTGCCCGCGACGAGATAACGCATGACGGCGGCGTCCACACACTGATCGCCGTTGAACACCGCGGTGTGCTGAGTCCCGTCGTAGGTGATCAACGGGCCGCCCAGCTGGCGCGCCAGGTTCACGCCGGCCTGATATGGGGTGGCCGGGTCGTGCGTGGTGGAAACCACGACCACCTTGCCCGGCGCGGCGGGCGACGCGGCGTGCGGCGTCGATGTCGCCGGGACCGGCCACAGCGCGCACAGATCGCGGGGCGCGTTGCCGGTGAACTGCCCGTAGCTGAGGAACGGCGCGGCCTGGCGGATGCGCTGGTCGGCGGAAACCCAGCTCGCCGAATCCCGCGGCGTGGGCGCGTCGACGCACCGGATCGCGTTGAACGCGTCCTGATCGTTGGTGTAATGCCCACCGCGGTCCCGGCCCTCGTAGTCGTCGGCGAGCAGCAGCAGGTCGCCCGCGTCCGTGCCGCGCTGCAGCCCGAGCAGGCCGCTGGTCAGGTACTTCCAGTGCGCCGGGGTGTACAGCGCGTTGATGGTGCCGGTGGTGGCGTCGGCGTAGCTCAGGCCGCGCGGGTCCGACGTGCGACCGGGCTTGGCGACCAACGGGTCGACCAGCGCGTGGTAACGGTTGACGAACTGGGTCGGGTCGGTGCCCAGCGGGCAGCCCGCCGAGCGGGCGCAGTCGGCGGCGTAGTCGTTGAAGGCGGTTTGGAAGCCCGCCATCTGCTGGACGTTTTCGTCGACCGGGCCGACGGTCGGGTCGATCGCGCCGTCGAGCACCATCGTCCGGACGTGGGCACCGAACTTCTCCAGGTAGGCCGTCCCGAGCTCGGTGCCGTAGCTGTACCCGAGGTAGTTGATCTGGTCGTCGCCCAGCGCCTGGCGGACCGTGTCCATGTCGCGCGCCACGGACGCGGTGCCGACGTTGGCCAGAAACCCGCTGCCCATCCGGGAAACACACTGCTGGGCCAGCTGCTGGTAGAGCTGTTCGATGTGCGCGACGCCGGCCGGGCTGTAGTCGACCATCGGCTCGCGCCGGTAGGCGTCGAACTCGGCGTCCGAGCGGCAGCGCAGCGTCGGGGTCGAGTGACCCACCCCCCGCGGGTCGAAGCCGACCAGGTCGAAGTGCTGCCTGATGGGCGTGCCCTCCAGATTCGGGGCCATCGCGGTCACCATGTCCACCGCGGACCCGCCGGGACCGCCCGGATTGACCAGCAGCGCGCCGATCCGTTGGCCGGTCGCGGGCACGCGAATCACCGCCAGCTTGGCTTGGCCGGCTCCCGGGTTGTCGTAGTCGACCGGGACGGAGACGGTGGTGCATTGCGCGGTGGGCACTTCGTTTGTGTCCGTGGCGAATTGGCCGCAGCTCCCCCAGGCCTGCGGCGTCGCGACCGACGGTTTCGGCGCGGGGGTCTGCCCCGCACCGGGTTCCGGGGTGGCGCCCGCCACCGGCAGTCCCACCGCCGATTGGCCCACCAGCAGCCCGAATGACAGCAGCGCCGAGCTCAATGATCTCAGGCGCGACATGGCTGTCATCGTGTCAGCCCCGGGTACCCGAAGCGGCGCGAAACGGTTACGCCTTGGTCTCGTCTGGCTGCCCTCGCGGGGGTGCGGCCGGCGTCAGACCTCCACGCGCACTAGCACTTCGCGCCGCTGGGCGGCGTGGCGCCGCCGACCAGATACGCCGTGACGTAGTTGTCGATGCAACCGTCGCCCTGGAACACCACCGTGTGCTGGGTTCCGTCGTAGGTGAGCAGCGAACTGCGCAGCTGATTGGCCAGATCCACCCCGGCCTTGTAGGGCGTCGCCGGGTCGTGGGTGGTCGACACCACCACCGTCGGCGCCAGGCCGGGCGCGGAGATGGTGTGCGGCTTGCTCGTCGGCGGCACCGGCCAGAACGCGCAGGTGCCCAGAGGGGCGTCGCCGGTGAACGCGCCGTAGCTCATGAACGGCGCGATCTCCCGCGAGCGACGGTCCTCGTCAATCACCTTGGCGCGGTCGGTGATTGGCGGCTGGTCGACGCAGTTGATCGCCACCCGCGCGTCGGTCGCATTGGTGTAGTGGCCGTGGGCGTCGCGACGCATGTACATGTCGGCCAGGGCGAGCAGGGTGTCGCCGCGGTGGTTGACCAGTTCGCTCAGTCCGTCGGTCAGGTGGTGCCACAACGTCGGTGAGTACAGCGCCATGATCGTGCCGACGATGGCGTCGCTATAGCTCAGTCCCCGTGGGTCGTTCGTCGGCGCCGGCCTGCCGACCATCGGGTTGTTGGGGTCGACGAGCGGGTCGACCAGGCTGTGGTAAACGTCGACGGCCTTGGCCGGATCGGTGCCCAGCGGGCAGCTCGATTGCTTCGCGCAATCGGTCGCGTAGTCGTTGAACGCGTCCTGAAAACCCTTGGCCTGGCGCAAATCTGCCTCGATGGGGTCGGCGTTGGGGTCGACCGCGCCGTCGAGGATCATCGCGCGCACCTTGTCGGGGTAGGCCTCGGCGTAGGCGGAGCCGATCCTGGTGCCGTAGGAGTAGCCGAGGTAGGTCAGCTTGTCGTCGCCCAGCGCCGCCCGGATCGCGTCCAGATCCCGCGCGACGTTGACCGTGCCGATGTTGGCCAGGAAGTTCTTCCCCATCTTGTCGACGCAGCGGCCGACGAATTGTTTGGTCTCGTCCTCGATGTGGGCCACGCCGGCCGGGCTGTAGTCGACGTTCGGCTCCGTGCGCAGCCGGTCGTTGTCGGCGTCGGAGTTGCACCAGACGGACGGCCGCGACGACCCCACCCCGCGGGGGTCGAAGCCGACCAAATCGAACCGTTCGCGGACCCGCTTCGGCAGCGACTGAACGACACCCAGGGCGGCCTCCATACCGGACTCGCCGGGACCGCCGGGGTTGATCACCAACGAACCGATCTTGTCCCCGGTGGCGGGGAAGCGAATCATCGCCAGCGTCGCCACGTCTCCGTCGAGGTGGTCGTAGTCGACCGGTACCGCCAGCTTGCCGCACAGCGCGCCGGCGGGAATCTTGACCTTCGGGTTCGCCGTCCGGCACGGTGTCCACTCCACCGCCTGGCCGAGCTTCGGTTCAGCCAGCAGGGCGCGGCCGCCGACGACTCGCACGCAGCCCGCGACAAGGAGCGCCACGGCAGCGACCGTTGTCCAAACCAGCAGCGTGCGCGCAATCTTGTCGCGGCGAGACAGACCCATGCCAACATATGCTGCCAGAGGAAACCTGAGATCCTCATGAGCGGCACCACCGCCGGCTACCGGGTGGCCGCGAGCAGCTCCTCCATCGCCACCGCGAACTCGTCGGCCATCTCCCACAGGTCCGGCACCAGATCGGGGCACGCGAGGAGCCCGACGTCCAACTTGCCCCGCAGCGACATCGCGGTGATGTTGAGTCCCGACCCGTGAAAGATCGGACCCAGCGGATACATCGCCTTGACCTCGCAGCCCAGCATGTACAGCGGCACCTGCGGGCCGGGCACGTTGGACACCACCAGGTTGTGCACCGGCATGCTGTCGGTGAACCGCGTCCTGGCATAAAGCCGCATCGCGATACCGAAAACGGCCGGCGCGGCGAACTGCGTCCAATCCTGCAACAGCGACGCGCCGATGGCGGAACTGTGTTCTTTGGCAACCGAATTCGCGTGGGCGATGGCCTTCAGGCGCTCCACCGGATCCGCGATATCGGTATGCAGGCTGGAGAACATGGCCGACACCTGGTTGCGGCCGGGCCGCTCGGATTTTCCATGCACGGAAACCGGCACTGACGCCACCAACGGCGAGTCCGGCAAAGCGTTTCGGTCGGCCAGGTACTGGCGCAGCACAGCGGAAACCAACGCCATCACCACGTCATTGACTTTGACGCCGTCGAATCGATTCTTAACCGCCTTGATGTCGTCGAGGTTCAATTCGGCGTAGGCGATGTTTCGGCGGTCGGTGATCCGGGCGTTGAATGCGGTGGCCGGTGCCGCGAACGGCCGCGCCATCGCCTGGCCTTCGAGCGCCCGCCGCAACGTGGTGACCACCGAGGAGACGGTGTCGGGCACCACGTTGGCCAGCTGCAGCGGCCTGGCGGCGAATCGGACGAGCCCGCCCGCGGCGATCTGCCACCCACTGGCGCCCCCGACCCCGCGGGCCGGATCCGGGGGCGGGGCGTCGGGTTCGGTGCCGCACAGCTGCGACATCAGGTTGGCGCCGGTCACGCCGTCGACGCCGGCATGATGCACCTTGGTCATCACCGCCAGCCGCCCGTCACGATGGCAATCGGTGCCCGCCACGCCTTCGACGACCCACATCTCCCACAGCGGCCGGCGCCGGTCCAGCGGCGACTCCGCGATATGCCCGCAAATCTCGGCGAGCTCGGCGCGGCCGCCCGGCGCGGGCAGCGCGATCCGGTGCAGATGGCGGTCGAGATCGAAGTTCTCGTCATCCACCCAGACCGGATGATCGAGATTCAGCGGGTTGTCGGCCAGCTTCTCGCGGAACTCCGGGATCGCTTTGATGCGCAGCGCCAGGGCGTCGCGAAGCCGGTCGAAGGTGTAGCCGCCGGGCATCGTCGAGGTGTCCAACTCCATGATCGAGCACACGTGCATGGGCTGCGACGAGGTCTCCAGGTAGAGGAAGCTGGCGTCGAGTCCGCTGAGCCGCTGCATCCGAGCATGGTATGTCTCACATCACAGGAGCGGTGCAACCGCGCAGCAGAAATGGCAGAATGGCACCGTCAGACGAACCCGGGGACCCTATCCGGCCACGAGGATCGAACCGACCACCTTTAGGGACAATGATGTCTGAGCAAAACGTTTACGGTGCAGGCACATCTGAGCACGCGCAACCGCTCACCAAAATTCGCACGCACCACCTGCAGAAGATGAAGGCCGAAGGCCACAAGTGGGCCATGCTCACGGCCTACGACTATTCGACGGCCCGCATTTTCGATGAGGCGGGCATTCCGGTCCTGCTGGTCGGCGACTCGGCCGCCAACGTCGTATACGGCTACGACACCACGGTGCCCGTCTCGATCGACGAGATGATCCCGCTGGTGCGCGGCGTCGTGCGGGGCGCCCGTCACGCCCTGGTCGTCGCGGACCTGCCGTTCGGCAGCTACGAGGCGGGGCCGGCCGCGGCCCTGGCGTCGGCCACCCGGTTCATGAAGGAGGGCGGCGCACACGCCGTCAAGCTCGAGGGCGGCGAGCGGGTCGCCGAGCAGATCGCCTGCCTGACCGCGGCGGGCATCCCCGTGATGGCGCACATCGGGTTCACGCCGCAGAGCGTCAACAGCTTGGGCGGCTTCCGCGTCCAGGGCCGCGGCGACGCCGCGGAACAGACCGTCGCCGACGCGATCGCCGTCGCCGAAGCCGGCGCCTTCTCCGTCGTCATGGAGATGGTGCCGGCCGACCTGGCCACCCAGATCACCGGCAAGCTGACCATCCCGACCATCGGCATCGGAGCCGGCCCGAACTGCGACGGCCAGGTGCTGGTGTGGCAGGACATGGCGGGCGTCAGCAGCGGCAAGGCCGCCCGCTTCGTCAAGCGGTTCGGCGACATCGGCGCGGAATTGCGCCGGGCCGCAATGCAATATGCGCAAGAAGTGGCCGAGGGGGTCTTCCCGGCCGACGAGCACTGCTTCTGACGGAAGCCACCAGAGGTTTCCGCCCACCGCAACCCCCGATCCTGTCAATTTCCGAAACTCCTTGTGTGGCAGGCGGGTACGATTGCTCTTGGATAAAGTCTCTACTCCGAGAGCAAGGGTGAACACATCGACCGGGAGATTTGCGGTGACTTCGTGCACCGTCGAACGGTACTGAAGCTTCCGTTGTTACTGGCGGGAGGCGCTGCACTGACTCGAGCACCTCGCGCGGCCGCGGAACCCGCGCCTGGCAGCTCGCCGCAGGCGAGCCGCTGGTCACCCGAGCGCGCCAACCGGTGGTATCAGGCGCAGGACTGGCCGGTCGGGGCGAACTACATCACATCGAACGCCATCAATCAGCTGGAGATGTTTCAGCCCGATACGTTCGATCCCCGGCGGATCGACACCGAGTTGGGCTGGGCCCGCGGCATCGGGTTCAACGCGGTCCGCGTCTTCCTGCACGATCTGCTGTGGGAGCAGGGCCCCTGGGGGTTCCAAGTCCGCCTCGCCCAGTTCGTCGACATCGCGGCGCGCCACGACATCAAGCCGCTGTTCGTGTTGTTCGACTCCTGTTGGGATCCTCACCCCCAATCCGGTCCACAGCGCGCGCCGACGCCCGGCGTGCACAACTCGGGCTGGGTGCAGAGCCCGGGTGCGCAACGCCTCGGTGAACGCTCCTACATCCCGACCCTGCGCAGCTACGTCACCGGGGTGCTCAGTCAATTCCGCACCGACGACCGCGTTTTGGGCTGGGACCTGTGGAACGAGCCCGACAATCCGTCCAAGTACTACCGCTCGGTCGAGCGGAAGGACAAGCTCGAATTGGTCACCGACCTGCTCCCCCAGGTGTTCGGTTGGGCCCGTTCGGTCGATCCGAGCCAACCGTTGACGAGCGGCGTCTGGGACGGCGAGTGGGCGAACCCCGCGCGCCGCAGCACGATCAACGGCATCCAGCTGGACAACTCGGACGTGATCACGTTCCACTCCTATGCCCCGCCGGCCGAGTTCGAGAGCCGCATCGCCGAGCTCGCGCCGCTGGGGCGCCCCATCCTGTGCACCGAATACATGGCCCGGCCGTTGGGCAGCACCATCCAGGGCGTGTTGCCCATCGCGAAGCGCCACAACGTCGGCGCGTTCAACTGGGGCCTGGTCGTCGGGAAGACGCAGACCTTCTTCCCCTGGGACTCATGGGAGCACCCCAACCCCGCCATGCCGGCTGAATGGTTCCACGACCTGCTCACGCCCGACGGGCAACCGTTCCGCGATCCCGAGGTTCAGACGATCCGCGAGCTGGGCGGCCTGGCGATGCATCTCCGCGAAGATTCCCCGCCGCCGGCGCCGCCCGGCTGAGCCCCGCGACAGTCGGCGGCCATCGCCGCCAGCCGCGTCACCGCGGTATGGCAGGCTATGAGAGCCCAGCACCACCGTCCATGACGTTCAAGGCCGCGGCGACGCGCCGCAACGGAGCCGAACATGCCTGCAAAAGCGCCGCAAGCCTCGCGCCATCGAGAGGTGGAGCGCAAGTTCGACGTTGGCGAATCCACCGTGTCACCCTCGTTCGAAGGCATCGCCGCCGTGGCGCACGTCGACAAGTCGCCGACTCAGACACTGGACGCGACGTACTTCGACACCCCGGCACAGGACCTGGCCCGCAACAAGATCACCCTGCGCCGCCGCACCGGTGGGTCCGACGCGGGGTGGCACCTCAAGCTGCCGACCGGTCCCGAAGCCCGCACCGAGGTCCGGGTGCCGCTGGACGCGTCCGGCACCGACACCGTGCCGGAGGAGTTGGTGGACGTCGTGCTGGCGATCGTCCGCGACCGCCCCCTCGTACCGGTCGCGCGGATCACCACCCAACGCGAAAGCCAGGTGCTCTACTCCGCCGACGGCGCGCCGCTGGCGGAGTTCAGCAACGACCACGTGACCGCGTGGTCGGCCCGTACTTCCGAGGACGCCGACCTGGAGCCCACGCAACAGGAGTGGCGCGAATGGGAGCTCGAACTCGCCGAGCAGAATGGGGCCCCGGACACCGAGCTGTTGAACCGCTTGGGTAACCGGCTGCTCGACGCCGGCGCCGCACCCGCCGGTCACGCCTCCAAGCTGGCACGCGTGCTCGGCACCACCACGGCGCAGCCCGACAGCGCGCAGCCCGCCGAGCACCCCTTGCAGCGCGCGGTGGCCGAGCAGATTCGCGAACTGTTGGTGTGGGATCGGGCCGTGCGGGCCGACGCCTTCGATTCCATTCACCAGATGCGGGTCACCACCCGCAAGTTGCGCAGCCTGCTGCGCGACTACCAGGAATCGTTTGGATTGCCCGACGACGGCTGGGTTCTCGACGAGCTGCGCGAGCTGGCCGGCATCCTCGGCATCGCGCGCGACGCGGAGGTGCTCGCGGAACGTTACGAGCGTCAATTGGACGGGCTGACACCGGATTTGGTGCGCGGGCCGGTGCACGAACGGCTGGTCGGGGGCGCCCAGCGCCGTTATCAGACCGGGCTGCGCCGGTCGCTGATGGCCATGCGTTCGCAGCGCTATTTCCGGCTGCTCGACGCCCTCGACGCGATAGCGGCGCAACCCCCCGGCAGCGCCTCGGGCGAGGAACACGCGCCGGTCACCATCGACGCCGCCTACAAGAAGGTTCGCAAGGCCGCCAAGGCCGCGACGCAAATTTACCGGGACCACCCGGACGACCAGCATCAGCGCGACGAGGCGGTGCACCGGATCCGCAAGCGGGCCAAGCGACTTCGCTACACCGCGGCGGCCACCGGCGAGGACAAGGTTTCCGAGCAGTCCAAGGCCGTCCAGTCGCTGCTCGGTGACCACCAGGACAGCGTGGTCAGCCGCGAACACCTGCGCCACGAATCCGAAGCCGCGCACGCCGCCGGCGAGGACACCTTCACTTACGGCCTGCTGTACCAGCAGGAGGCCGACCTGGCCGAGCGGTGCGAACAGCAGCTCGACGACGCGCTGCGCAAACTCGCCAAGGCGGTGCGCAAGGCCCGGCACTGAGCGGGGCGGACGAGTTGGCCTGTAAGCCGGATTCTGTTATCTGGGCGTTTGCACCGTTTGCTGTGTTGGCCGAGTCAGAAATACCGAGGTCACAGGGTTGGTTGCGTTGACCAATTACGACTGCGATTAATTCTGCTGCGGACTGGCTGCGGACCAGACCGCCGCCATGGCGACGGTTCCCAACGCCCGGTTATTTCCAGCAGCGGGCCCCAGTCGAACGTGACATCGCGCCATTCCGTACATACGTCGCTGTCACGCTGCAATCCGAACCGTCGGTAACAAACGATGAGCGTTGGCTGGAACCGAATCGCAAGCTGAACAGGAACAGTGAGCGTCGACTATTAGCCCGCGTTGGCTTCTTGCCGGCCTGTTGCGTTGGCGACGTTGACCAATGGGGGCCGCCGTTTGGACCTACTCCGGACGGACTGCGGACGCTTCGTCCGAAGCCATCTGTCCGGAGAGAGACGGTGCTCGCCGTACGAGGCGCACGTCAGTCGGTCGAGCGGACACCCCCCACCCCTATCGATCCCGCCCGACTAGCTCGGAGGGGGTTCGCCTTCGACTTCGCGGAGGTAGCGCTCGACGAGTCCGACTATCTCGGTGTGCCCGGCGGTGATGTCGATTTGGTCCTCCATGAATAGGACTGGCGGGATGACGGTCATCAGGAATGCCACCGCCATGGGCGGAACGCTTCGTTCATCGACGTCGTACTTCTTCAACACGGCGGCGACCATCTCAGCTTGCTGGGCGCGGAACGTCTGTGCGTAGTGGCGTAGTTCGGCTGCGAGTTGCGGACGATGGTTGGCCAGGGCAAGAACCTCGATGGCCCACTTACCCCAAGGGGCATCGCGAATCATCCGCCAGAGTGCCCACAGCGGCTGCGGCGATTCAAGGGCTTCGGCATGTGCTGAGGACCCTGTTTCGGCTTGGCGTTGGAAAACCGCCCGAAGGAGATCGTCCATGGTGCCGAAGTGGTAGTGCACGAGCTGTGAGCCAAGACCGGCTCTCTCAGCAACGCGGCGGCCAGTGACGGCTGCCCAGCCCTCATCGAGCATAAGTTGCTCGGCTGCATCCAGTATCACGGTGCGTGTCTTCGCGTTTGGCGACGCGATCCGTCGTGGCGATGCCATTCATGACTCGCATTCTTCGTAAGTGCTGACGGGTCAGGCTATCGGGTTGACCAGCTTCGCCTCGGCGTGTTAAGCAGGTGCTTAACTTTTAAGCACCTGCTTAAAAGTACTTCACAACCCGGCCAGCGGCAAATAACCGCACGTCGGCGAGGTAGAGGAGCGACAAAATGTCCCGCAACACGATTGGTGAGCTTCGTTTCGACCCTTACGACGTCGACCTTGTCGCCGATCCCTACCCTGTGTACCGGCGGTTACGAGACGAGGTGCCGCTCTACTACAACGAGCAGCACGACTTCTTCGCGCTGAGCCGCTACACAGATGTCGAGAAGGCACTTTTCGACAACAAGACGTTCAGTTCGGCACGCGGCAACATCTTGGAGTTCATCAAGGCGGATATGGAGATTCCGTCCGGGCTTATCGTCGCGGAGGACCCGCCCCGACACGACATTCACCGAAGGCTGTTGTCGCGGATGTTCACCCCGCGCAAGATCAGCGCATTGGAGCCTCAGATTCGAGAGTTCTGCGTGCGCAGCCTCGACCCGCTCGTCGGTGCGGGCGGGTTCGACTTCGTCACGGACTTCGGCGCGGAACTGCCCATGCGGGTAATCGGCATGCTGTTGGGCTTCCCCGATGAGGATCAACTGAGGTCCCGCGACCACGCGAACGCGATTCTGACGACGGAGGCGGGTCGGCCCATGGAAAGCGCGTCGACCGGATTCGATGACGGTCAACTCTGGGCGGACTACATCGACTGGCGAGCCGACAATCCTTCCGATGACATCGTCACCGAACTGCTCAATGTGCAGTTCGAAGACGAGCATGGCGTCACTCGCCACTTGGAGCGCGCCGAGCTGCTCATGTACGTCAACATGGTCGCCCTGGCGGGCAATGAGACGACAGCACGGCTTATCGGATGGGCGGCAAAGGTGCTCGCCGAGCACCCTGACCAACGAAGCGAGCTTGTCGCCGATCCAGGTCTGATCCCTCAGGCGGTCGAGGAGTTATTGCGTTTCGAAGGGCCCGCTCCCTTCGTATCGCGCTACGTCACACGCGAGGTCGAATACTACGGCCAGCAGGTGCCTAGCGGCAGCGTGATGACGCTCCTCATCGGTTCGGCTAACAGAGACGACCGCCAATTCGGTTCCGACGCAGAGAGTTTCAACATACACCGCCAAAACCGGTCACACATCGCCTTCGCTGTCGGTACGCATTTCTGCATCGGTGCGGCCCTGGCGCGTCTGGAAGGGCGCATCGCACTCGAAGAGATCCTTAAACGGTTTCCCGAGTGGGACGTCGACCTCTCGGCCGCACGGATGTCGACCACCTCGACCGTCCGAGGCTGGGAAACCATGCCCGCACTCGTCAGAGATAAATCGTGACACCCACCGACCGGCATGCCGCGAGCGATCAGGTCAACTCGGCGTGGCCCGACCACCCGGACTATCGGATTGACATCACGCCCTCTCAGCACACCGGTCAGGTCTGGCACGGTGACGTGCTCATCGCCGAAAGTGACGGCTGTCTGGTGGTGACCGAGACCGATCATGTTGACCGACTGTATTTCCCGAAGTCCGACGTCCGTTGGGACCTGTTGACGCCCTCGGATCGGACAACGGAATGCCCGTTCAAGGGTCGCGCTGCATATTGGGACCTCGCAGGTGCCCACGACCACGCGGACAGCGTCGCGTGGACCTACCGCACTCCGCTTCCCGAGGTCGCAGGGATCGCGGACTACGTGTCGTTCTACGACACGCCCTGTCGCATCGAAATCGTCGAGCGGTGGCCTGACGGCAGGAGCGTTCCAGCCTCCTTCCCGCTGTGGGGCGACGCTGCCGAGCTGGTGCGGATCATTGATGTCGAGCCCGCCGGTGAGGGCCGGTTCGTCGGCCCCGCGCACGGACCTACCTGGCGCAACGTCGTGGAGGGTGGCCAACTCGTCGCAGAGTCCGTCGTCGCGGTATCCAAGTCGCTTCCGGGCCAACGAGTTACCTCTGTATCGACCATTTTCACAAAATCAGCAGCCTTCGATGGCCCGGTCGATCTAACCGTCGAGGTGCTGCGGCACGGCAAGACCTTCTCTACGACGCAAGTCCACGCCACTCAACACGGTGGGCTGTGCTGCGCGGCGCTAGTGCTCGCCGATTCCGGCGCACCCGACCTGATTCGCGACCAGCCACCCATGCCCGACGTGCCAGGACCCGAGGCGGCGGAAAGCTTTCCGGGATTCGGAGTCACCGGACGCGAGATCCGAGTCGTCAACGGAGCCTACGATTCCGACCCCGACCGCATCGGACCGCCCTACATCGATGTGTGGGTCCGCTTCCGGGATGCGCCTGACGAGTCGTATTTGCACGCTGCGCTTCTTGCCCAATCGACCACACATTGGACCATTGCGGCAGGCATGGCACCGCATCGGGGCTTCGGTGAAGCCCAAGCACACGACACCATCTCGACCGCAGTCATGATGAGCACCATCGCTTTTCACGACGACGTCGATGTCAGCAACTGGCTGCTGTACAGCAATGACGCGTTCTGGTCGGGACGTGGACTGATCCAAGGCAACGGCAAGGTCTTCACCGTCGACGGTCGCCTCGCAGCGTCGTACACAGTGCAGGCCATGGCACGCGCCTTCGACCGCACCCCGGCAGCTATGGGCCGCGACAATCGCACTGCGATGTGATGTATCCGAGGTACTGGAGGGTGCCATGACGACCGCAGAAATCGTCTTCGATCCGTTCTCGGAGGACTTCTTCAACGGGGCCTACCAGACCTACCGACGCATGCGCGATGAGCAACCGGTCTACTACAACGCCGACCTCGACTTCTACGCACTGACCCGCCATGCCGACGTCGCGCCCGCGTATAAAGACGCTGCGACATACTCGTCGGCCCGTGGAACCGACCTCGCCTCGATCCGCAATGGACTACCCGTCGACACCGGCCCACGCATGATCATCATGATGGACCCTCCCAGCCATCGAGACATGCGAAGCTTGCTCAACAAACTCTTCACGCCCAGAGCAATCCAAGCCCAAAAGGCAATGGCGACCGAGAAGATCGACAAGTACCTCAACCGAGTCGACCCCGACGGATTCGACGCCGTCCAGGACTTCACCGCACCGTTTCCAGTGGAAGTCATCACCAGCATGCTCGGCGCACCTGAGGACGACGCACAAAAGGTGCGGCACTGGGTCGACTTGTCCTTAACGCGCGAGATCGGACAACTCGAACTGACCGAGGAGGGCACCCAAGCCTCCATTGATACTGCGATGTACTACTACGGGCTAATCGAACAGCGCCGCGCCCAACCCAGAGATGATCTGCTCACCAAATTGCTCGGAGCCGAGTTGGTCCGTCACGACGGAAAGAAGACTCGACTCGATGACATCGAAATCGCCGCATTCGCAACGATGCTCGGCGGAGCGGGAGCCGAAACCGTGACCAAGCTCGTCGGCAGCGCGATCTACCTCTTCGCCCGGCACCCACACCAATGGCAGAAGTTGCTCGATGATCGGAGCCGGATTCCCGCTGCGGTCGAAGAATTACTGCGGTACGAGGCACCTTCCCAATACAACGTCCGCGTCGCCACGAGAGACGTCCAGCTGCACGGACAAACGATCCCCGAGGGCGCCCCTGTGTTCCTGATCAATGGGTCTGCCAATCGTGACCACCTGGCGTGGACTGACGCCGACACGTTCGACATCGACCGAGACCGCACCGAGGCCCAGAATCTCGGCCTCGGATACGGCATCCACAGTTGCCTCGGTGCCGCCTTGGCTCGCATGGAAAGCGCCATCGCGTTGGAGAAGCTACTCGACTTCATGCCCCGATACGAAGTCGACTTCGACCGGTGCGAACGGGTTCAGATGGCGAATGTCGTCGGCTGGAAAACAATACCGGTACGGGTAATCAGATAGGACTGTAGAAGAGCTAACCCCTGAACGTGCAGCTCAGGATGTTAGCGCGGACGAGTTGGCCTGTAAGCCGGATTCTGTGCCGCACACCTCCGGAAGCCGGAGATGCGCAGTGGCGACCATCCATCTGGACACACCGTCACCGGGTGCCTCGAGCGGCCTACCCGCAGGCTCGGGCGAGCAACCCTCGGACGCCTGCGCGGCCACACCTTTCGGTGCGGCCTTCTTGGCCTTGCTTCGGGTGGGGTTTGCCTAGCCACCCCGGTCACCCGGGATGCTGGTGCGCTCTTACCGCACCGTTTCACCCTTACCACCGCGAGGGTGGCGGTCTGTTTTCTGTGGCACTGTCCCGCGAGTCACCTCGGATTGCCGTTAGCAATCACCCTGCTCTGTGAAGTCCGGACTTTCCTCGAACCGCCTTGCGACGGTCCGCGGCCGCCCGGCCAACTCGTCCGCGACGATCCACGGTACTACCTGCGCGATGCCGGTGCCAGCAACTATCGCGGCTGGACTCTATCGTGGACCTCGTGGACCGGTGGAACAAGCGACTCGACTCCGCCGACTGGGACGGCGTCGCCGCCGCGGTCGACGAGTACGGCGGGGCGCTGCTGCCACGGCTCCTCACCGGCGCCGAGGCGGCCCGGCTGCGCAGACTCTACGCCGACGACAGCCTGTTCCGCTCGACCATCGACATGGCACCCAAGCGGTACGGCGCCGGGCAATACCGCTACTTTCACGCGCCGTATCCCGACCCGATCGAGGACCTCAAACAGGCGCTGTACCCCCGCCTGTTGCCGATCGCCCGCGACTGGTGGGCAAAGCTGGGCCGCGACGCGCCCTGGCCGGACAGCCTCGACGATTGGCTGGCCACCTGCCACGCGGCCGGCCAGACCCGGTCCACCGCGCTGATGCTCAAGTACGGCCCGGGCGATTGGAACGCCTTGCACCGAGACCTTTACGGGGACTTGGTTTTTCCGCTACAGGTGGTGATCAACTTGAGCGAACCCGACACCGATTACACCGGCGGCGAATTCCTGCTCGTCGAACAGCGGCCGCGCGCGCAGTCCCGCGGCACCGCAACGCAATTGCCGCAGGGCCATGGATTCGTGTTCACCACGCGGGAGCGGCCGGTGCCCTCGAGTCGCGGCTGGTCCGCTGCCCCGGTGCGGCACGGGGTCTCGGTGGTGCGCTCCGGTGAGCGTTACGCCATGGGGCTGATCTTTCACGACGCGGCCTGAGCGTCCCCGGCCCGTCGCCACACCATCACATGGTCGGTCACGGTCCCGACTTGCCCTTTCGGGCCGGTCGCCTCGCGTTCGGCCGCCTCAGCCCGGACCCGGGCCCAGCGGTCGCTGTCCAGCCGCAACGAGGCGAGCACCTCGTCGATACCCGGAAGGCGGTGATCGTCGTGCTCTGCCCACGGCGGGGGCGCTCCATGGTCGACGATCAACAGCACACCCCCGACGTTCACGTGCTCGGCCGCGCGTCGCAGCACCGCCTCACGGTCCAACCGGGCCGGCGAGTGCAGATACTGCGCCGATACCAGGTCGAACATGCCGTCGGGAAAGCTCTCGTTGAGGTCGTGTTGCTGAAAGTCGATCTGCACGAGCAGATTCCGCTCCGAGGCCGCCTCCCTCGCGCGTTGCAGCGCGGTGGCCGAGACGTCGACGGCCACCACGCGCCAACCGCGTTCGGCCAGCCATAGCGCGTCGGCGCCCTCCCCGCAGCCGAGGTCGAGGGCACGGCCGGCCGGCACGTCGGCGACCGCTTCGGCAAGGCGGGGATTGACCCGTCCGGTCCACACCCGCCCCGTCGAGCGGTAGCGCTCTTCCCAGAACCGCCGGGCGTCATCGGGTTTGCAAGAAGTTTCCATGCCGCGAGATTGCCCAGCGCCGCCCAATTTGCCAAGGTTATTTGCCATGCAGGCAAAATCTGCTCCCGATATCGACCTTCAGGTGCGCCGGCGGCTGCGGGAACTTCGCATCCAGCGGGGCATGACGTTGCAGGAGGTGGGCGTGCGCGCCGGGATCGACATCTCGACGCTCAGCCGCCTCGAGTCGGGCAAGCGCCGGCTCGCGCTCGACCACCTGCCACGCCTCGCGCGGGCCCTGTCGGTGAGCACCGACGAGTTGTTGGCGACCTCTGAAGCCCACGACCCGCGGGTGCGCGGGGCGGCGCACACCCACCACGGGGTCACCTACTGGCCGCTGACGCGCCAGGGCCCCGCCGGCGGCCTGCACGCCTTCAAGGTCCGCGTCAGCACCCGGCGCCGCACCCCGCCCGCGGAACTGCCGGTGCACGAGGGGCAGGAGTGGATGTACGTCCTGTCCGGTCGACTGCGGTTGGTGCTGGGCGACCGCGACTTCACCATTGCTCCGGGCGAAGCGGTCGAGTTCTCCACCTGGACACCGCACTGGTTCGGGGTGGTCGACGGGCCGGTGGAGGCCATCATGATCTTCGGGGCGCACGGCGAGCGGCTTCACCTGCACAGTTGACGCCCGCGCACCGATTGTGCGACCGCTTAGCATTGACCATTGCCCAGCGGGGATGTTGGTGCCAGTCTGACCAGATGACAGAAACCGAAGGGTTCGTCGACCAGACCGTGACCGGTCTCGCGGAGCCGCAGCCGATGTACAAGGCGCTGCGCGAAACCAGCCCGGTGTTCCGGTCGCCGCAGGCCGTGGTTCTCAGCCGCCTGGCCGACATCGAGATGGCGCTCAAACGCACCGAGGTGTTCTCGTCGAACATGGACGCCGTCGACCTGGGCAACGTGCGGCCGCTGATCCCCCTGCAGATCGACCCGCCCGAACATGCGAAGTACCGCCGCGTCCTCGACCCGCTGTTCACCCCGCGGGAGATGGCCCGCCGGGAACCCCGCGTCACCGAACTGGTGAACGAGATGATCGACCGCTTCGCCGATCGGGGCGAATGCGACTTCCACGCCGAGTTCGCGGTGCCCCTGCCGTGCACCGTCTTCCTGCAGGTGCTCGGGCTGCCGCTGGAGGACCTCGACAAGTTCCTGGAATGGAAGGACGGCGTGATCCGCCCGGAGGGGGATTCCGGCTTCGACCGCCGCCACGAAAGCTCCGCAGCGGTGGCGCAACAGATCTACGACTACTTCGACCGCGCCATCGACGACCACATCGCCAGTCCCCGCGACGACGTGCTGTCGGCGATGATCGCCGCCGAGATCGCCGGGCAGCCGCTGTCGCGCGAAGAGCTCCTGGACATCTGCTTCCTGTTCCTGATCGCCGGCCTGGACACGGTGACCGACTCGCTCGACTGCTTCTTCGTGTACCTCGCCCGCCACCCCGACCACCGTCGCCAGCTGGTCGAGCAGCCCGACGTGCTGCCGGGCGCCGTCGAGGAGTTACTGCGCTGGGAGACACCGGTGCCCGGCGTCGCCCGCGTCGCCATTCAAGACGTCGAGGTGGGCGGGTGTCCCATCAGCAAGGGCGAACGGGTCAGCCCGCTGCTGGGGGCCGCCAACACCGACCCGGCCGAGTTCGCCGACCCGGAACTGGTCGACTTCACCCGCAACCCGAACCGGCACCGCGCATTCGGCGGCGGCCCGCACCGCTGCCTCGGCTCTCACCTCGCCCGCATGGAGCTGCGGGTGGCGTTACGCGAATTCCACCGGCGCATACCGGATTACGAGATCAAGCCCGGCACCCAGCTGACCTACACCGCCGCGCTGCGTTCGGTGGAGTCGCTGCCGCTGGTGTTTCCGGCGCCATGACCCGCATAGTCGTCGACGCCGACCGTTGCACCGGGCACGGACGCTGCTACACCCTGGCGCCCGACGTCTTCGACGCCGACGAGGTCGGCCACTCCGTGGTACTCGTCGCTGAGGTGTCCGGCGAACTCGAGGCGCAGGCCGTCACCGCGGAGCAGAACTGTCCCGAAGGCGCAATCTCCCTATCCCGTTGAAGCAGAACGAAACTCCGGTGGTTGCCCCGCCGTCGAATGAGCGGATGATCGCCGGGGTCGCCGCCGCATCCGTCGCGCTCGGGATGGCCCAGCTGGTGGGCATCCCGTTCGGTGCGCGGGCCGACGCGCGGGCCGCCATCGGCGCGGCGGTCGTCGACCTGACACCCGGCCCGGTCAAAGAGTGGGCGATTCAGACCCTGGGCTCTTTGGACAAACTCTTCCTGGCCGTGGCCGTGCTGGTGGTGATCGCGGCGATCGCCGCGATTGCCGGGACGCTGGAGACCCGGCGCCGCCCACTCGGGAGCGCCGTGATCGCCGCGGCGGGCGCGCTCGGATGCGTCGCGGTGTTGTCGCGACCGGGAGCGACGGCGCTCGACGCGATCCCGACCATCGCGGGCGCGGCGTGCGGCGTGGCGGCCCTGCGCCTGCTAACCCGTCGTTTTCGGCAGGATCCCGAAGACGCTGGCGACCTCGACGAGCCGGATGCCGGCAGACGCAGGTTGGTCGTGCTCGGCGTGCTCGGATTCGGAGTCGTGAGTGGCGTGGCGGGCGCGGTCATCACACGGTTGGCGCATTCGGTGGCCGCGGACCGCACCGGCTTCGCGCTGCCCAAGCCGCGCACGCCGGCACCCCCGGCGCCCGCCGATGTGCAGCCGAAAGGCGTTGCGCTGCCGAGCTTCGTGACCCCCAGCGCCGACTTCTACCGGGTGGACACCGCGCTCACCGTTCCCCAACTCAGCCACTCCGACTGGCGGCTGCGCATTCACGGCATGGTGAATCGCGAAGCCACTTACAGTTTCGCCGACCTCGCCGGCTTCGACGTGATCGAAAAGGTGGCGACGCTCACCTGCGTTTCCAATCCCGTTGGGGGCAACCTCATTTCGACCGGGGTGTGGACGGGCTATCGAGTGGCCGACCTGTTGGCGGCGGCCGGCGTGCGTCCGGAGGCCGACATGGTGCTGTCGACGTCGATCGACGGGTTCACTGCCGGCACGCCGGTGGATGCGCTCACCGATGGCCGCGACGCGCTATTGGCGGTCGCCCTCAACGGTGAGCCCCTGCCGATCGAGCATGGCTATCCGGCCCGGCTGGTCGTCCCGGGGCTCTATGGGTATGTGTCGGCCACCAAGTGGGTCATCGACGTGGAGCTGACCCGCTTCGACAAGGCGCAGGCGTACTGGACGCGGCAGGGCTGGGCACCGCGCGCACCCGTCAAGACCGAGTCGCGGATCGACGTGCCGAAAAACGGTCAGCGGGTGCCGGTGGGTCCCGTCGTTTTCGGCGGCGTCGCGTGGGCGCAGAATCGCGGCGTGCGGTCCGTGGAAGTCCGCATCGACGACGGCGCGTGGCAGGCAGCCGAACAGGGCGCGAGCTACTCCAACCAGACGTGGCGGCTGTGGAGCTTTCCCTGGCAGGCGAAAAGCCCTGGGCAGCACACCATCACCGTGCGCGCCACCGACAACACCGGGGAAACCCAGACCTCGCACAGAGCCGCTACGGTCCCCGACGGCGCCACCGGCTGGCACTCGGTGGACTTCACCGTGACAGGGACGTGAAGCCCTATTTCGACGAGAGTTTCCGCCAGCTGACTACCGCGATCACGATGCCGATCACCGCGGTGATCGGACCGATGACCGACCAGGTGGTGGTGTTGCTCATCGGGCTACCACCGAGCACCCCGAATCCCTGAAGCGCCCAGATCAAGCCGAACAAGGCGACGATCAAACCGAAGGCTAAGGTCGCGACGAATGTCCTTCTCATAGGCGGATGGTACGACCAGGCTCACCGGCGGGCGAGCGCGTGCCACGCCAAGTCGACGATCGCGGCGCAGTAGTCGTCGTCGACGGGAACGTCGGAGTACAGGGCCCGAATGTTGAGCGGCGCCAGCAGGATCTGAACCGCGGCCAGGGTGTTGACGTCGTCGCGCAATTCACCCCGCTCCCTGGCCCGGTCCACGACCGCGCGCATCGCATTGAAATGTGCCCGCCAGAACCGCACCCGGGTGACTTCGTCGTGCCCCCCGCGGCGGTCCATCACCAGCGCGCGCAACAGTGTGCAGCCGACTTCAGTGTTGATCCGATTGGTCACATTGCGGGCCAGGGCCTCCAGGTCTCCTCGCAACGAGCCGGTGTCGGTTCCCGACCTCACCGTCTCGACGTCGGAAAGCACCGCGTCGACCATGAGTTGGCGCCGATCTGCCCAATAGCGGTACACCATCGCGGGGTCGAGGTGATTCCGCTCGGCCAACGCCTCGATGCTGAACCGCTCGACGCCCCATCGGGTCAACTCGTCGAGCACGGCCGGCATCACCAGCGCCCGAACGTCCGCAGGAATCGGATCTGCTGATGGTTGGGACGGCCGCATGAGTTCTCCTTGGCGCCTACAGGTAGCCCGTCTGGTTCACCAGACGCACGGACGACGCCCCGTCAGAATAGAACTCCGCAATGCTCAGCGATGCCAGGTCGAGATGCAGCCGGTACAGGATGCCCGGCCCGGCCTCCAGCGCGAGCCGCAGCAGCATCTTGATCGGCGTCACGTGGGCCACCACCAGCACCGTCGTGCCCTGGTGCGCGGCGATGATGCGTTCGCGCGCCCGCAGTACCCGGTCGAGCACGTCGTCGAAGCTTTCACCGCCCGGCGGGGTGGTGCCGGTGTCCCGCAGCCAGCGCCCGTGCAGTTCCGGGTCGCGCTCGGCGGCCTCGGCGAACGTCAATCCCTCCCAGGCGCCGAAGTCGGTCTCGATCAAGTCGTCGTCGACGGTCACGTCCAGGCCGAGCGCCTTGGCGGCCCTGGCCGCGGTGTCGTAGGCCCGCTGCAGCGGCGAGGCGAACACCGCCGAGATTCCGCCGCGCTGCGCCAGATAACGCGCCGCGGCGTCGGCCTGCCGGCGGCCCACTTCGGTCAGGGCCGGGTTGCCGCGGCCCGAATAGCGGCGCTGCGCCGACAGCTCGGTCTGGCCGTGCCGCAGCAGCAGCAGCCTGGTCGGCGTACCGCGCGCCCCGGTCCAT
>NZ_LZKH01000255.1:0-15192 GCF_001672745.1 Mycobacterium sp. E1386 | reverse complement strand
CGGCGGCACACGGGCCGCTGTCGACCGCCGTCCGTCGCGCGCTGACCGGACCACCGTCGCATGACCACCTGACCCGCATCGGTGCGTCCGTGCGCGATTCGGATCCCTACGGCCTGGATCTGCAGCTGGCGCTGTGCATGTGCTACGAGCTGCACTACCGCGGCTTCGCGGGCGTCGACCCGGGCTGGGAATGGAATCCGGCGCTGCTGACACTGCGCGGCGAGCTCGAACGCGTTTTCCTCGCCGGTGTGCGCCGCGACGTCGGGCCCATCGCACCGGATCAGACCGCCGCCGCCGAAATGGACGCCATCTCGGTCGAACCGGTCGACGGCACGGGTCCGTCGTATTACCTGCGCGACACCGGAACGTGGCAGCAGATGCGCGAGTACTTCGTCCACCGGTCCGTGTATCACCTCAAAGAGGGCGATCCGCACGCGTGGGCGATCCCGCGACTGATGGGTCTCGCGAAAGCGGCTTTCGTGGCAGTCGAATTCGACGAGTATGGCGCGGGGCAGGGTCCCCGGCTACACCAGCAGCTCTTCGCCGATCTGATGGCGGCCGCGAATCTGGACACGACGTACCTAGCGTACGTGGACGCGGTTAACGCCGAAGCTTTGGCGGCGGTGAATCTGATGTCGCTGTTCGGGCTGCACCGCGAGTTGCGCGGCGCGGCGATCGGGCACTTCGCTTCGACGGAGATCACCTCCCCGCCCGGATCCCGGCGGATGGTGCAGGCCCTGCAGCGGATGGGGGCGCCTTCGGCGTGCGTCGAGTTCTACGCCGAGCACGTCGAAGCCGACGCCGTACACGAGCACGTGGTGCGCATAGACGTGGTCGGGGACCTCGTCGAGCGAGAGCCGCACCTCGATCGCGACGTCGTGTTCGGGATCCGCGCGCACGCGGCGGTCGAAAACCGTTTGGCCGACGCGGTTATGGCGTCGTGGCAGCAGGGTCGGTCGTCGTTGCGGAGGGCACTGGACTAGACGTCCGGCTGGCCAGGTTCCGGCATCTGCGGTGGCTGGTGTCGCACAAGGGATACTTCTCGCTGCGCCGGCAGGTGCAGATCGCCACCATGAACCGGTCGGACTCGACGACCTCCCCGTTCGGCATCTCGATGCGCACCGGGCCGGACACCAGGACCGGCCCGCCCGCAACCACCTGGACCCGGGTGGTGGTCACCGCTTGTCCGCCCGGATCACGATGAGCTCCTCTTCCCGGCGTCCGTGGGGTATCAGGCCGACGCTCTCGAGCCACTTCGCCCGCGCCGTCATCACGGGGCCGAACGGGATCCATTGCGACGCGACGACTTTGGCGTCCATGCCGGCCCACTTCAGGGAATCCAGCGATTGCTGAACACCGGCGAGTGCCGAGTGCACGAGAAGCAGTGACCCGCCGTCGCACAGCAACTTGGGCGCCGCTTCGCACAGCGGATCCAACACCATCCGGCCATCGATACCGGCGTTCCAGGCCCACGACGGGCCGGCGCTGGGGCTGATGTACTCCGTGTCGCCGTTCGGAGGTGTCGGCACGTAAGGCGGGTTCGACACGACAACGTCGAAGGGTGCGCAGTCGAGCGCATCGCTCCAGGTGCCCTTGCGCACATCGACATTCACGCCGATGGCGGCCGCGTTGTCGCGAGAGCAACCCACGGCGTGCGGGCAGATGTCGAAGGCCGTCACATCGGCACCGCCCAGTGCCGCGGCGGCGATCGCCACGAATCCGCTGCCCGTACACAGATCGAGTACGCGCCGGCCCGGAATGAGCGCGCTGTCTCGCATCACGTTTACCAGCAATCGGGAATCATCCTGGGGCTGATATACGTTCGAAGCAGCCGAGACAGCGGGTCCTGGATATGTTGTGGTCAACTTTGGCCTTTCGACAGATCGCCGCGGCGATCACTGCTTGGCCTGTGTAATGCCCGCAAACCGGCGGGTTCAAACGGAGTGCGCAAAGGCATTTCTCGGCTAACTCGCAGGCGCATGGGCGAATTGCTTGACAATGGTCGCGCAAAACGCCGGAAGGTCCTTCGGTGAGCGACTGGAGATCAAATTGCCGTCGACGACGACCTCCTCGTCCACCACCTTTGCGCCGGCGTTGCGCAGATCGGTGCGGATGGACGGATAAGACGTCAGCGTGCGGCCCTCTGCCACACCGGCTTCCAGCAGCGTCCAGGGGCCGTGGCAGATCGCCGCAACCGGCTTTCCGGAGCCGACGAAGTCGCGCACGAAGGAGACTGCGGTGCCGTCCATCCGCAGCTTGTCCGGATTCACGGTGCCGCCCGGCAGCACCAGGCCGTCGAATTCGGCGACCGACGCGTCCGATACAGCGCGGTCGACTTTGAAGCTTCCGGCCGGTTCGAGGTCGTGATTGCGAGCCTGGATTTCTCCGGTCTTCAACGAAAGCAGCTCGACTTGTGCACCGGCGTCTTCGAGCGCCGCACGAGGTTGCTCGAGCTCCACCTTCTCCACACCGTCCGCGGCGAGAATCGCGACTTTCTTGCCTTCCAATTCATTTGCCATGGCTATTCCCCTGCTCCCTTTCGATTACGTCGGATTGAGGATGACTTTGGTGCAGCGGTCTTCCTTGTTCTTGAAGATTTCGTAGCCGTGGGGAGCCTGGTCGAGGCTCAGGTGGTGGCTGACGACAATGGTCGGATCGATGTCGCCGTTGCGAATCCGGTCCAGCAGCGGGCGCATATAGCGATGCACGTGACACTGACCGGTCTTGATGGTCAGCGATCGGTTCATGACCGCCCCGATCGGGAACTTGTCCATCAGGCCGCCGTACACCCCGACGATCGAAAGGGTGCCGCCGTTGCGGCAACTCATCGCCGCTTCCCGAAGGGCGTGCGGCCGTTCGGTTTCCAGGCGGGCAGCCTGTTTGACGCGGTCATAGGCGTCCACCGGGGCGGACCCGCTGCGCGCTTCCATGCCGGCGGCGTCGATGCAGTGGTCGGGCCCCCGGCCGGCGGTTATGTCCCGAAGCTCCTCGAGGACCGCGGTTTCTTCGAAGTTGACCGGCGTGGCGCCGATCTGCTTCGCCAGTTCGAGTCGATACGGAACACGGTCGACGGCAATGGCTTTCGACGCGCCGAGCAGATACGCGCTCATGATCGCGAACAGGCCGACCGGGCCCGCACCCCACACCGCGACCACGTCGCCGGGGGTGATGTTGCACATCTCCGCACCCATGTACCCGGTCGGGAGGATGTCGGACAGGAACAGAACCTGCTCGTCGGTCAGGTCGTCTTCGATCTTCAGCGGGCCCACATCGGCGAACGGCACCCGCGCGTATTCGGCCTGGCCTCCGGCGAAGCCGCCGAGCATGTGCGAGTAACCGAACAGTCCCGCCGGCGAGTGGCCCATGAATTTCTCCGCGATGCCGGCGTTCGGATTGGAGTTCTCGCACAGGGAGTACAGGTCGCGGCGGCAGGCGGAGCATGCGCCACACGCGATCGGGAACGGCACCACCACCCGGTCACCGATGGCCAGGTTGTTGACCGCCTTGCCGACTTCGACCACCTCGCCCATGAATTCGTGCCCGAGCACGTCGCCGTGCTTCACGGTGGGGATGTAGCCGTCGTAGAGGTGCAGATCGGAACCGCAGATCGCCGTCGAGGTGATGCGCACGATGGCGTCGCGATCGTTGAGGATCTTGGGGTCCGGAACGGACTCCACCTGGACGCTGTTGCGGCCCGCCCAGACGGTGGCTTTCACAGGCTTGCTCCTTCATTGGGTTGAGCGGGCTGCTGGTGCAGCTGCCGGGCCGAAGCGGTCCCCTCGGGGGATCCGTCCGAACGCAGCACCTGGCCGGTTTCGAGAATCTGCTTGAAACGGCGGAGGTCGTCGTTCACTTGCTGTTCGGGGGACTCGCCGAACAGGCTCGCCGCGGCCTTTCCGAACAGGCCGCCGGGGATGTGATAGCCGATCCTGACGCGGACTTCGGTGCCGTCGCCGGTGGCGGTGGGCGTGAACTCGACGCTGCCACCGTTCTCGATGACCGAGCCGGGCAGCGACTGCCACGCGATGCGCCTGTTGGTGTCGTCCTCGGCGATCTGCGCGTCCCACTGCACCGACTGTCCGGCCGGGGCGTTGGCGACCCAGTGCGACTGTCCGTCGGCGCCGGGGGTAACCGATTGCAGGTGATTCATGAAGCTGGGCAGGTTTTCCAGGTCGCGCCAGAAGCGGTACACCTCTTCGGGCGGGCGCCGCACGGTGACCGCCGCGCGCAGCATGCGGTGCCGGGCGCCGTTAACGTGCCGGCCGCCGCGGTTGACCGTGCGCAGTGCCGCGTAGAGGTCCAGCCCGCCGATGCCGGCGAGCACGACGCTCGAAATGGTGCCCTGCCGCCGCCGTCCGGGAGCGCGGGCGGCCACCCCGGCCAACAGCAGGCCCATATCAAGGACGTCGCCTGCCACCCGGGTCCACACCAGCTTGTCGGGGCCGCCCAGCAGCGCGGCGCCGTGGCCGCATTCGCGCGCGCCCAGCGCGCGGATGACCCTTCGTGACCGCGGGGTGTCGTCAACCCCCGCAAGGGCAGCAACTTTTCCGGGTGCGATCAGCTCGCTCAGGCCCAGCCCGAAACTGGCGCCGCTGAGTGTCTTGACCAGAACGGAGGTGGTGGTGGCGGATCGATCGCCCATCGTCAACTCTCCTTGCCTTGCGGCGAATATGAATCAGGGCAAAGTTGCTGCCAGACAGCCACTTTGCGGATCTTCGGGGGGCCGGCGCCGCCAACCGGTGTTCGCGCGCCGCATCACCCGTACCCGCCGGGTGCGCACGATTGAAGCCGGATACCCGGGCAGATACCGCCCAAACGTGGGATTAACCCGCCGCGTCGCGCAGTGCCGCAAGCAAAGGCTCGGCGGCTTCGGACAGGAAGAGGTCCTGCGACTGGCCACCGACCTGGACGAGCGCCACGTCGGTGAACCCCGCCTCCCAATAGGGCCGGACGGCCTCGACGATCGCGTCCAGGTCGGGGCCACAGGGGATGGAGTCGGCGACATCTTCGGGCCGGACGAATTGGGTCGCGCCGGCGAACCCGGCCGGCGTCGGCAGGTCGGCGTTGACCTTCCAGCCGCCGGCGAACCAGCGGAACTGCTCGTGGGCGCGTTTGATCGCGGTCTCGCGGTCGGGGTCCCAGCACACCGGGATCTGGCCGACCACGCGTCCGCCGCCCGCCAGGTTGGCGGCCTGGCGCGCGGCGTGCCAGGCGTCGACGAGTTCCCCGTCCGGCTCCACCGCGACGAAGTGGTCGGCCAGCCGGCCGAATTTGTCGATGGCCTTGCTGCCGCCCATTGCCACCGCGATGCCGACCGGAACCTCGGGCACGTCCCACAGGCGCGCGGAGTCCACCTGGAAGTAGTCGCCGGTGAAGTTCACCAGCTGGCCACCGAACAACTCGCGGATGATCTTGATGGCTTCGCGCAGCATGTCCTGGCGACGTTCGACGGTCGGCCAGCCCTTGCCGATCACATGCTCGTTGAGGTTCTCGCCGGTGCCCAGGCCCAGGGTGAACCGGCCGTCGGACAGGATCTGCACAGTCGCGGCCTGCTGAGCGACGACCGCCGGGTGATAGCGCATCGTCGGGCACGTCACGTAGGTGTAGAGGTCGACCCGTTCGGTGGCGTGCGCCACCGCGCCCAGTACGGTCCAGGCGTTGGGCGCATGCCCCTGGGTGGTCAGCCAGGGCGAGAAGTGGTCGCTGCACACCTCAAAGTCGAAACCCCGCTCTTCGGCTGAAACAGCCTGCCGTACAAGGTCTTTGGGTCCACTCTGCTCGGTCATCAGAGTGTAGCCAAAATTCGTCATGTTCCTATACTTACCCCGGTCCGCCTCGCGCAAACCGCGCCGCGCTCAGCCCGCGGTGGTGATCGAGTCGCCGGCGGTCCCGGCGGTCCGGCGCGCCGCCAGCCGGCGCTTCTGCGGTTCGATCGTGTAGCGGGGGTCGCGGGCCGACTCCAGCCCCGCCTCGAAGAAGCCGAACCGCAGCATCGCCGACGCCGCCAGCAGGGCCAGGCCGGACAGGGCGGCCACGCCGCGATGTCGTCCGCCGAGCAGTGCGCCCAGACCTCCCGCGGCGGCAAGCCGTTCGCTCCAGGCCAGCAGCCGGCCGGGACGACCTTCGTGTAGCGGTTCCCTGGTCACCGGGTCCATCCGGTACTCGGTGAACCTGGCGGAGATCAGGTCGGCGACCGCGCCGATGACGGCCAGCCTGCGGGCGGGCCCGGCCTCGGCGACCGGGGTGGTGATCATCGCCAACCCCGATGCGGCCAGGCTCGCCGAGCTGACGAACACGAACGGCAGGTCTCGGTACGCGGCGTTCCACGTCGGGGTGGCGGTGTCGGTGAGCAGCACCGCCGTGTAGACCGCAAGCGGCGGTGCGAAGACCGCGGCTTCCAAGCCGGCCGGCCCCTCCACGGCGCGCAGGACGGGGCGCAACGGCCCCAACGGAATTCGCTCACCGGTCATCCGGTCGACCTCGGACACCGCGGCCACCCCGATGCCGGCGCTGAACAAGCTGAGGATCCACGAGCCGACGCTCATCGGTGAGGTGAGCTTGACCGTGCGCAGCATGTTCACGAAACGCTCGGGCCGGCCCAGGTCCTTGACCAGGGCGACCGCCCCCACCATCACCGCGACCAACGCGGACAGCCTGGCGTTGCGGCGCAAGGTGTCTCGCCCGGTGAGCTGCGCACCCGCCGCCAGCAGGCCGGACCCGCCCGCGACGCCACCCAGGAACAAATACGCCGCAACCTCGTGTCCCCAGGGCGCGGGCTTGACCACCGGGCGCCCGTAGTACGAGCTGAACTCGACATCCGGGACCATCGGCATCTCGCGCGCACCGTCGCCCCCGCCCCGGCGGCCCGCCCGTTTGCCCCTGCGGCGCTTGCCCCCCGTCGGCTCCGGCGGACGCAGGCTGTCGTATTCCGAAGTGCTCATAAGGTTTTCACCGACCCTTCCAGAAGGCCAGCGCCGCGGCGGCGAACATCCCCGCCGCGGCCACGCTCGCTCGTTTGAACATCTGGGGCAGGTCGGCCGTGCACACGCGCGGGTCGGGCGGCAGGCCGTAGACCTCCGGCTCGTCGAGCAGCAGGAAGATCGACCCGGTGCCGCCCACGCCGTCGCGTTCGTTGGCGCCGTAGAGGCGGGCCTCCGTCAACCCCTGGGCGTGCAGCGCGGCGACCCGGTCCCGGGCCGTGACCACCAGGTCGTCGTGGTCGCCGAACTTGATCGACGTGGTCGGGCAGGTCTGGGCACACGCCGGGATCTGGTCCTCGACCAGGCGGTCGTAGCACAGCGTGCATTTCTGGGCGACGCCGGTGGCCGGCGTTTCGGCGGGGCGGCCGGGTCGCTGCGCCGGTGTCGTGTACGTGCCGTCGCTGCGACGCTCCACCACGCCGAACGGGCACCCGGCCACGCAGGTTCCGCACCCGTTGCAGACGTCGTCCTGCACGACGACGGTGCCGAACTCGGTGCGGAACAACGCGCCCGTCGGGCAGACGTCCAGACAGCCTGCGTGCGTGCAGTGCTTGCACACGTCCGACGACATCAGCCAACGGAATTCGGGGGTGTCCGGCGGCGTGACGTCCGGGCGCGGCGGGTTGCCAGGGAGCGCCGGCATGCCCAAATCGGTTAGGGCGCGCCCGGATTCGCGTGCCTGCTCGATGCGATCACGCCCTTGCTCGATGAACGCCACGTGCCGCCAGGTGCTGGCACCCAGCGCGCCGGTGTTGTCATAGGACGAACCCAGCAGCTCTAGGTCGCCGTCGCGGGGGTTGCGGTTCCATTCCTTGCACGCGACCTCGCAGGCCTTGCAGCCGATGCAGATCGAGGTGTCGGTGAAGAATCCCTTGCGCGGCTTGGGTTCGACCCAGCCGGCGTCACTCGTCGGGTCGGTCGGTCCGCTCAGCTGACCCATCTGTTCCCCCTTCCCAGACGCCGTCGCTGATCCGCACGTTGCCGGTTTCGGTGGTGGCCCCGGAGCGGGACTGATACTCGGCGATAAGGCGCAGCAGGTCCTCGCCGTGGGGCCGGCGGCCCGGGCGGATGTCGCACGAGCCGGCCTTCGACTCCTGGATCTGCACGTTGGGGTCGAGTGTCACGCCGAGCAGGTCGTTGGCCGCGTCCCCGCTCACCACCGCGTCGCTGCCCACACCCCAGTGGTACGGCAGGCCGATCTGGTGCACCGTGTGGCCGTTGATCACAAGCGGGGCAACACGTTTGGTGACCAGCACCCGGGCTTCGATCGCCGCGCGCGGCGATACGATGGTGGCCCACCCGTACGGCTCGAGTCCCCGTTCGGCGGCCAACTCCGGGGACACCTCGCAGAACATCTCCGGTTGCAGCTCCGACAGGTAGGGCAGCCAGCGGCTCATCCCCCCGGCGGTGTGATGCTCGGTGAGCCGGTAGGTGGTGAACACGTACGGGTACACGTCGGCCCCGGGCTCCCCGGCGCTCGGCGCGCTCAGATTGTCCTTGCGCGGGAAGGTGATTCGGCCGGGGTTTCGCTGCTGCGGATAGAGCGCGTTGGCGACCGGGGATTCCTGTGGTTCGTAGTGCGTGGGCAACGGGCCGTCGACGAGACCCTTCGGCGCGAACAGCCAGCCCTTGCCGTCGGCCTGCATGACGAAGGGGTCGTCGCCGGCGAGCGCGTCGGGACCGCCGACGTCCGGGTCGGGCCGGCTCCCCGGCGCCCGGTCGGCGACGAAGTCGGGCACGTCGTAGCCGACCCACCGCTGCTGTTCGGCGTCCCACCACACGTACCGCTTGCGTTCGCTCCACGGGTTGCCGTCCGGGTCGGCCGACGCGCGGTTGTAGAGAATCCTCCGGTCGGCCGGCCAGGCCCAGCCCCACTCGTGCTGGCTCGGCGACTCACCGCCGTGCGGGACGCGCCGCGCGGCCTGGTTGGTGGCGTTCGCGTACACGCCGGTGTAGATCCAGCAACCGGCGGCGGTCGACCCGTCGGCGCGCAGCTCGGTGTAGGACGACAGCGGGGTGCGGTCCGCGGTGTGATACCCGTTGATTTCGGCCAGCACGGCTTCGCCGTCGGGCTCGCCGTGCTCGTCGGTCGGGTAGTCCCACGTCAGGTCCAGCAGCGGGCGGTCGCGCTCATCGGTCGACCCGGCCAACCGCTGCCTGATCCGCTTGCCGAGTTCGAAGAAGAACTGCAACTCGCTCTGGCACTGGCCCGGCGGCTCGACGGCCTTGTGCCGCCACTGCACCAGGCGCTGGGTCTGGGTGAACGATCCCGCCTTCTCCACGTGCGTGGCGGCGGGCAAGAAGAACACCTCGGTCTCGATGTCCTCCGTTTTGAGTTCGCCCGAAGCGATTTCGGGACCGTCCTTCCACCAGGTGGCGGACTCGATCAGGTTGAGGTCGCGCACCACCAGCCACTTGAGATGGGACATGCCCATGCGCTGCATCCGGCCGTGCGCCGACCCGACCGCCGGATTCTGCCCCAGCAGGAAGTAGCCCTCGACCTCGTCGGCCAGCATGCCCGTGACGGTCTGATACGTGCCGTGCGGGCCGGACAGCCGCGGCAGGTAGTCGTAGGCCCAGTCGTTGTCCTCGGTGGCCGCGTCACCCCACCACGCCTTGAGCAGGCTGATCGCATAGGCGTCGGAGTTGGCCCAGAAGCCCTTCTGCTTCTTCGACCCCACCGCGTCGAGATAGTCCGCCAGGGTGTCGTGCGTGCCCGCCTTGGGCATCGCCAGGTAGCCGGGCAGCAGGTTGAACAGCGTCGGGATGTCGGTGGAGCCCTGGATGGTGGCGTGGCCGCGCAGCGCCATGATGCCGCTGCCCGGACGGCCGACGTTGCCCAGCAGGAGCTGCAAAATGGTTGCGGTGCGGATGAATTGGGCGCCCAGGGTGTGCTGCGTCCATCCGACGGCGTAGGCGAAGCAAGTGGTGCGCTCGCGGCCCGAGTTCTCGACGATGGAGCGGGCCAGGTAGTCGAAGTCCTCGCGGCTGATGCCGCACACGTCTTTCACCATCTCCGGGGTGTAGCGGCTGTAGTGGCGCTTGAGGATCTGGAACACCGTGCGCGGGTGCTGCAGGGTCTCATCGCGTTTGACGCGGGCATGGGCGAGCGGGGGCCCGCCGCTGCCGTGCTCCTGCCCCGCCCCGCTTTGCGCGGCGGTGGCGCCGTGCGTGTGGCCGCCGCCGGCGGACTCGATCTGGCCGTTCCCCTCTTCGTCGTACGCCCACGTCGACGTGTCGTACTGCCCGGTCTCCGGGTCGAACCCCGAGAACAAGCCGTTCAGATCCTCGGTGTCCCTGAACTTTTCGTTGATCAAAGTGGCGGCGTTGGTGTAGGCGACCACGTACTCCTTGAACCACAGATCGTTGCTCAGGATGTGGTTGATCAGCGCGCCAAGCAGCACCACGTCCGAACCGGCCCGGATCGGGATGTGCTTGTCGGACACCGCCGAGGTGCGGGTGAAGCGCGGGTCGACGTGGATCACCCGCGCGCCGCGGGCGCGGGCCTCCTCGACCCACTGGAACCCGACCGGGTGGCACTCGGCCATGTTCGAGCCCTGGATGACAATGCAATCGGCGTTGGCCATGTCCTGCAGTGTTTGGGTGGCGCCGCCGCGCCCGAAGGAGGCTCCCAGACCGGGAACCGTGGCGGAGTGTCAAATACGGGCTTGGTTCTCGATCTGAATGGCACCCGCGGCGGTGAAGAGCTTTTTGATGAGGTAGTTCTCTTCGTTGTCCAGGGTCGCCCCGCCGAGCGCGGCGATGCCCATGGTGCGGCGCAGCAGGTTGCCCTTCTTGTCGATGTCCTGCCATGTGTGGCGGCGGGATTCGACGAACCGGTCGGCGATCATGTCGATCGCGGTGTCCAGCTCGAGGGGCTGCCATTCGGTCGCCCGCGGCGGACGATAGAGCACCTGCAGCTGCCGGCCCGGCGAGTTCACCAGCTGTTCGCTGGCGGCGCCCTTGGGGCACAGGCGGCCCCGCGAAATCGGCGAGTCCGGGTCGCCCTCGATCTGGACCACCCGCTCGTCCTTGACGTAGACCCGCTGGCCGCAACCGACCGCACAGTAGGGACAGATGCTCTGCACCACCCGGTCGGCCGTCGTCGTGCGGGGCGTGACGGCGCGCGTCCGCTTCGAGGTGACGGCCGACCCGCGGCCGAGCTTGTCGCCTGAACGCAGCTGGCGCAGGACGGGCCATTCCAAGAAAAGCTTCCGCATAGCCATGGCCTTTACCCTAGTGCGCGCCGGCGAAACCGCACTCGCTCAGCGCACCACGATCGTGTGCTCGCCGCGCGGCACCAGCTCCCCGATCACCGGCGCGCCCGGGATCTCGCCCGCGATCAACAGCCCGCCCGAGGTCTGCGCGTCCGCGAGCAGCAGCGCCTCCTCCGCGCTCACCGCGGACAGGTCGGCGTGCGGGGCGACCCAGTCGAGGTTTCGCCGGGTACCGCCGCTGACGTAACCGGCCGCCAGCGCCTCCCGCGCGCCGTCCAGATAGGGCACCGCCGCGGCGTCGATCATCGCCGTCACGCCGCTGGCCCGCGCCAGCTTGTGCAGGTGCCCAAGCAGCCCGAAACCCGTTACGTCCGTAGCGCATTCGATGCCGGCGGCCAGGGCCGCCGCGGCCGCGTCGGCATTCAGCGTTGTCATCACCCGGATCGCCTGTTCGAAGCGCTCGCCGGTCGCCTTGTGCCTGCTGTTGAGCACCCCGACGCCGAGCGGCTTGGTCAGTGACAGCGGAGTGCCGGGCCTACCGGAATCGTTGCGCAGCAACCGGTTCGGGTCCGCCAGGCCGGTGACGGCCAGCCCGTATTTCGGCTCCGGGTCGTCGACGCTGTGTCCGCCGGCGAGGTGGCAGCCGGCCAGGCCGCAGACGTCCAGCCCGCCCCGCAGCGTCTCGGCCGCCAGCTCGAACGGCAGCACGTCACGCGGCCAGCCCAGCAGGTTCACCGCCACCACCGGACGTCCGCCCATCGCGTAGACGTCGGACAGCGCGTTGGTGGCCGCGATGCGGCCCCAGTCGTAGGCGTCGTCCACCACGGGCGTGAAGAAGTCGGTCGTCGCGATCAGCGCCGCGCCCCCCTCGATGAGCACCGCCGCCGCGTCGTCGCCGTGGTCCAGGCCGACCAGCAACTCGCCGGCCGGGTCGCGCGGCGCGGTCGCCCCCAACCCGCGGACCACATCCTCGAGCTCACCGGGCGGGATCTTGCACGCACACCCGCCACCGTGGGCGTACTGAGTCAGTCGATACGTCACGCGTCCATACTTGTCCCTATGGTTCGAGGAGGCGTGTCCGGTCTGGTGACCGGCGCGGTCTTCAAAACCGTCGAACGGCAGACGCTGCCGCTGGCGGGTTCGATTCCCGTCCGCCTCCGCCATACTTCTTCGAGCCCGACATGACCGACCCGCGCCGGCGGGTGCCGCGTACCGACACGCTGCTCGCCGATCCGCGCCTGGTCGAGGCCCAGCGGGTGCTGGGCCGCGATCTGGTGAAGTCCGTGATCGCCGACGCGCAGCAGCGGGCGCGCGCCGGGGAGATCGAACCCGAGCGCGTCGCCGAGCACGCCGTCGCCGCGCTGCCCAGCACCGCGTCGAGCCTGCGGCCGGTCATCAACGCCACCGGCGTGGTGGTGCACACCAACCTGGGGCGGGCGCCGCTGTCGCGGGCCGCCGTCGACGCAGTGGTCGCCGCGGCCGGGACCACGGACGTCGAGCTGGACCTGGCGACGGGCCGCCGCGGCCGCCGGGGCCGCGGGGCGCTGGCCGCGCTGGCCAGGGCGGTGCCCACCGCCGACGCCGTGCATGTGGTCAACAACAACGCCGCCGCGCTGCTGTTGACGGCCCTGACGCTCGCCCCGGGCAAGGAGATCGTGCTCAGCCGCGGCGAGCTCGTCGAGATCGGGGACGGGTTCCGCATCCCCGAGCTGCTGGCCTCCGCCGGATCCCGGCTGCGCGAGGTCGGTACCACCAACCGCACCGGCCTGCGCGATTACGCCGAGGCGATCGGGCCGCAGACCGGTTTCATCCTGAAGGTCCATCCGTCCAACTTCCACGTCACCGGGTTCACCTCGGCGGTCGGCGTGGCGGAGTTGGCGAAACTCGGTGCGCCCCTGGTGGTCGACATCGGCTCCGGCCTGCTCTGCCCGCACCCGCTGCTGCCCGACGAGCCCGACGCCACGTCGACCCTGCGCGATGGCGCCGACCTGGTCACCGCGAGCGGCGACAAGCTGCTCGGCGGCCCGCAGGCCGGCCTCCTGCTGGGCGCCGCCGAGCTGATCGAGCGGCTGCGCCGGCACCCGGCGGCGCGCGCGCTGCGGGTGGACAAACTCACCCTCGCCGCTCTGGAGGCGACCCTGACCGGCCCGCCAACCCCGGTGGCCGAGGCGCTGGTCGCCGACGTGGCGCAACTGCGGCCGCGCGCCGAGGCGCTCGCGGCCACGCTGCCGGGCGCCGAGGCGGTGGATTGCGTCGCGGCCGTCGGCGGCGGTGGGGCGCCGGACGTCCGGCTGCCCAGCGCGGCGGTGAGCCTGCCCGAGTCCTACGCCGCCGCGCTGCGCGCCGCCAGCCCGCCGGTCGTCGGCCGCCTCGAGGCGGGCCGGTGCCTGCTCGACCTGCGCACGGTCGCTCCCGAGGACGACGCGCGGCTGGCGGCGGCGGTGCTCGCATGTTCGTCATAGCCACCGCCGGGCACGTCGACCACGGCAAGTCCACCCTGCTGCAGCGGCTCACCGGCATGTGGCCGGACCGGCTGGCCGAGGAGCGGCGCCGGGGCCTGACCATCGATCTCGGCTTCGCGTGGACCGAGCTCAACGGACGCCGGCTGGCGTTCGTCGACGTGCCGGGCCACGAACGGTTCGTGGCCAACATGCTCGCCGGGGTGGGCCCGGTCCCGGCCGTGATGTTCGTGGTCGCCGCGACCGAGGGCTGGATGCCGCAGTCCGACGAACACCTCGCGGCGCTGGACGCCCTCGGTGTCCGCCACGGGCTGCTGGTGATCAGCAAGGCCGACCTCGCCGACCCCGGCCCGGCGATCGAGCAGGCGCGAGAACGGTTCGCCGCCACCTCGCTCGCGGGGGCCGCCGTCGCGATCGGCACCGACCTCGAGCGGGTGCGCGCGGAGCTGCTGGCACTGACCGACCGGCTACCGGCTCCCGACCCCGACGCCGACGTGCGGCTATGGGTCGACCGGAGCTTCACCGTCCGGGGCGCGGGCACGGTGGTGACCGGCACCCTGGCGGCGGGCACCGTGCGGGTGGGCGACGAGCTGGAGCTCGCCGGGCGGCGTGTCACCGTGCGCGGGCTCCAAACGCTGGGCCGGGATCAGGCCGCGGCGGGCCCGGTGTCCAGAGTCGCGCTGAACCTGCGGGGCGTGGACCGGCGGGACATCGGGCGCGGCGACACCGTTCGGACACCGGGCGTGTGGCGCGACACCGCGGAGATCGACGTCGCCCTGCGCTCGGCGGACACACTGCACCGCCAGCTCGTGCTGCACGTCGGGTCCGCGGCCGTGCCCGTGCAGGTGCGCCAGCTGGGTGACGCGGCGGCCCGGCTGCGGCTGGCCAAGCCCCTGCCGCTGCGGGTTTCGGACACCGGACTGCTGCGCGATCCCGGCGAGCACCGGATCGCGGCGGGGATCGAGGTGCTCGACGTCCGGCCGCCGGCGCTGCGCCGCCGCGGCGCGGCCCGGGATCGTGCCGCGGAACTGGCAACCGGCCGCGTCCGTCCGCCCGATTACGCCCGGGCCGACGAGCTGCGCGCGATGGGCCTGCCGCCTTCGGGGCTAAGGGTGGGCGACTGGGTGGTGCAGCCGCAGTGGTGGGCCGCGCGGCGCGAGTGCGCGACCGCCGCGGTGCGGGGCTGGGCCCAGGACCATGACATCGCGGCGGGAATGCCGCTCGAGACGTTGCGACAGCGCGCCGGCCTGCCCGCCGCGGAACTACTGCCGACGCTGCTGGAGGGCACCGGCCTTCAGGTGGTCGACGGGTTGGTCCGCTCGCCGGGGGCGGCCCTGCCGGCCCGGGTCGACAAGGCGGTGCGCACCGCGGCGGCCAGCTCCCGGGGCCCGAGCTTGAGCTCGGCCAGTTCGTCGGCCTCCGGTGCCCGAAAGGGCTCAGCGGCCAGCCACTCCTCGATGGTGCGCACCGCCTTGTCGACCCGGGCCGGCAGGGCCGCCCCCGGCGAGCGGACCAACCCGTCGACCACCTGAAGGC